>NZ_JAKRFQ010000053.1 GCF_022347985.1 Photobacterium sp. OFAV2-7 | reverse complement strand
TCATACCCAACGCCAATAGTAATACCACTGCTCATACCTGGATAGTGTGGTTTACGAGTATGTTTCTGATAGTAACGTAGTCCGCCGGCCTCTTCTCTAGCGATAAAGGCCACACCATTTGTTACCAAGGATGGAAAAGGCTCAGGCTGCGCATCTAACCATTGCCATAATTGACACTTAACAGTACCCGTTCTTTCTTGCTGGGCTATTTCTTGCGCGTAATATACAGCCCTTTCCGTCTCAGCACCAAAGTCACCGTCATCTTTAAGCATGGCGCCAACCCGATTCAACCATGTTTGCAAATGAACAACAGCTTCACCTTTATCGCCACGATTCAGTTCAGGGTAACTCATCATGCCCTCTGACGTTTTATTAAATACTCACATATAAATAGCAAGTGTAGCCCACTTTATAAGGCGCTCAGGTCTAATAAACCACACAAAAATTCATGTACCTTTTAGATAAAATAAAATCAACTACCTAGCACAATAAAACATACATCAATAATTGCTTAAGTAGACATATTCTCACTTTTCAGACTAAGCGAACCAGCCTACTGCGTATGCTAATCACACGATGAAAGCAGGGGTTTATTATGTTCACACTCTCTCTAGATGGCCTCAAAGCTCTTTGGCAAGCCAACCTATTCGAGGTCCCCGATAGCGGATTATTATTTTTTGGCTTTAGAGGTTGCCTACCCGCAACTCCTGATCATGGACATATTTTTCAAAAAACGCACAACTTAACGATCACCGATGTCAATTACCAGAATCCAAGATGCACTCTCGGCCAAGCCAATTTTGATGATGAGACATTTGCCATTTTCAGTGCCAGCACAGTTCCAAGTTTTAAGAATATCAAAAAGGCCAAACAAAGAGGGGGAAAAGGGACTAATCAATTGATGACAGGTTTCCACCCTGGTTATACACAAGGTTGGCACAGTGGTAGCTCACCAAGAGGACATAGAGCATTTAGAATGGAGGGAAAACTTCCTATTCGGCGTACTGCAGACGATCTTGATTATGATGAACTCGATAGAGTTGAGTACATGGCGCCCTATGACAATATTCACTCTGCGTGGAGTATGGGGCCAGAAGACTCCTTCTCTAGTGCAGGATGCCAAGTAGTGGTGGGATATCCAAAATGTAAACAGCGACACAACAGACCCAATACTGGACCCTGGGCTAATTTCTATGACAATGCTTATAGTCATCACCAAAATAAATTCGATTACATCCTACTTAACGGTCGGGATGCTTTATCAGCAAGTGCTAAAAAACCTGCTTCACGTATACGTTACGGATCCCGAGGCGATCTCGTCAGAGTATTGCAAGAAAAACTGACCGAGCAGTCATTCTATCAAGGCCATATTGATAGCCAGTTTGGCCAACAAACACTATTTGCCCTATTGGACTTCCAGCAGGCTGAGTTCGGTAAAAATGCTGCAGACGGCATTGTCGGCCCCATTACAGCCAGTGCTTTGGGTATTACCCTCAATCACAGCTGAATACAATAAAATGAGTGCTAAAGTGCAGGTACTCGCACTATTATTTAGCATCGCATCAATAACAGGTTGCACAACGTCTTGCTGCTTTGTGTTCACGGATAAGCACGAAAATAGTTACCACCACATGATAATTGGGTTTGGGATTATTAAAACACCAAAACCAAAGGGAGGACTAGGAGCTTCAGCCAGCAAAGCAACAAGCCTTGGCCTAAGTATTTCAAACCAGCCAGGATTTAAGCTTGACCTGGGTTATAGCCAAGATACGAGCGTTGTCATATCGGATACTCTTGATGACATATTGTTGGAAGTCAGTACATGTAACAAGAATGACATCACACTAGAAGCAAATACTGTATTGCCGACTAGGGAGCCGAGAAATGAACTTAACTAAGCAAAACCTAAGAACTCCACTGGTCACTTTAAGCGTATTTATAACCTTGTTCGGGTGTTCGAACCAAGGGTATTCAGTCATTGCCAACACCGGGACAACAATTGGACTTGGAATATCACAGCAGCCAACCAATGGCGCAATTGACGCAACCTTTGGTTACAAACGAGCAGAAATGGCCTTCGTCCCAACAAACCGGGCCAACAATAAAAACAGTGCACAAAAAAGCCACAAAGATGGAGCAAGTGATGTTGCCGATGTAGTGATGGAACTCCATTATAACGGAGGCTTAGATTCATCTGGTAAAACAGGAGTTTACCAACGATTAGCTGTAGGCAAAGAAGCGGTCAAAGCAACAAGTAGCTCTGCTTTGTTTGCTAAAGGACCTGACGGTTCAATAAACGAAAACGTCATAGAACAATTAAAAACTGTTGAAGTCAACCCAAATGTCGTAAGCCAACTAAAGCCAGTATTAGATAAGTATTCAAATAAAGTAAATCAGCCAACAATCGATGGGGCAGCCAAACAGCTTGGATTCGACAATTTTATTGAAATGTACGACAGTAACAACACTACGGTCGCTCAAGTTAACGCATTGAAAGAGATATTAATGGCAAAAGGAATATTAAAATCAACTGAGGAGTAGAGCATGTCGACAATCATCAAAAGCATTGCCTTAAATGGTGATCAAGATAACATCATAAATACCATTACGATAGTCTGTAATGGTATGGAAACTAGAAAATACAAACTAGCTAGTAGCTTTACCTATGGACAATACTTAGTATTGATTTTTCAGAAAAAATAACACATAACTATATCTCACGAGTTGAACACATTCCCAACTAAAATATTCTATATTTTTCACTTATCAGACGATCTCATTAAAGACAAACCATCAACCCTGAACGTCAACACAAAAAAAGCCCCTTTAAAATAACAGTTTACTTAACCATGTAAAATATTAGATTCTGTATTTAATGATAAATATAAAGAAAGTTATGATTCACCAGAGAAATCTCTCTGCTTAGGTGTAACATATAACGCCTCTATAATTATCCACTTTCTAAAGAAGGTGGCTTTGCATGAGCTCCTAAAAGGGGTCTTAGTTTAGTTCAGATCCCTGTTATTGGCGCTCTTTCTTTTCATGATGCCTTACATATTGTCGAATTATTTCTTCATTGATTCCAAAGCTATCGACAAAATAACCTCTTTGACTTCGCTGAAAAACAAGGGAGCATTTATCGTAGGCAGAACTTCAGGCAAAGCCTCGCTGGATGATAACCTCATACTGAAGTAGATGGTTAAGGGATAAAAATTTAATATTATTAGATCGCCCCAACGAAGCTAGGGACTTTTGATATGACTGCTATCCACGCGATTAAATTTACTAATCCAATGACTAAATCTTCTACCATCAAAATTGAGAAAGGTGTATTGAAAACGAGTACCCTCCGGCTTGCTCAGCTTACTTCTGCACGCAACCAAAAACTATCTTGATAAGTCTGTTTTTCCTCCATGCTGACGAACCAAATCATGCCTATTCAGTTCACTTCTATACCTTGCACATATTTTGCAGCACATTGTCCAGTTTTTCCGAGGCATCACATTCCGCGACCATGATTAAATCATCCGCCAAGAGGAACAATTCAATAATCCCCTGATAGAAGATTGCAAGAGCAAATAGTACGAGACACACAATAACACCACGAAAGTAGATTTCGTCTAAATCTATAACCATTAATGTATTACATTTGTAATACACTGAAAGAGGTGTTTTTCCGTGACAGTCATCGCAATCATCAACCAGAAGGGCGGCGTGGGCAAAATTACCACTGCGATTAATCTTGGGTTGGGGCTATTGTACTCTAGACCGATACAAAGGTCTTTTCAGGGGTACTGTTCCCTCCTTACAGTAAACGACACGTTCACCTGTTCCGCGGGTGGCTCCGTATCAATGACTCGATCGACTACACCATTTCAGCTACCGTGGCATTGCCCGTAGTGGCTTAGTGCCTCCTATATCGCCCTGAAGCAGAACGAAAGGGGTTGACCAGCCTTGAGTCTACTATCGATTTATATCACGTTGTCAAAATCACTTTAACAACTGGAAAAGTGAAAAATTAAACTTATCAATAGTATTGTATCGCAACGCTTAAAATTCTTAACTATTGAACAAATAACTAGACCATCATGTTAGATAATATAGATAAAGATGAACTATTAGGAATAGACATCATGGAGCAATCAATTTCATTTTACGATAACGACAATACTTTTAATAACAAGTTTGATAATATCAAATATGATATAGATGCAGATGTTGATGCATTTGCTGAAAAAATAGGGCTTAAACGTGAAGATTATAAAGAAACCGGAAGCCAGGATAAAACACCTGACAAAGACCTCAACTCCTTACTATTAAACTACGTAAACTTCAATCACAAAGCTGCACTTTGGTATAAAAAAAAGCATGAAAAAAACATAAGCAAAATTAAAAACTATCAAACTGGAAGAGTTGTCGTTTTGTTATCCATTCCAGTTACAGTTGCTTTGCTAACTTATTTTCTTAAAGATAAAGCTATAGTCTCTAGCATAACAGTCATCATTTCTGGACTACTGGCAGCATACCGTGCAAGCTCTCAGTGGCTAGAAGCTAAAATTAGTTCATCAAGTTTTATCAATACCGCTTCAGTATTAAAGTCTAATATATTTGAGTTCCAAAATGAATGGGCAAAAGACTGGAGTAAGGAGGAAAACAACATACAAACCCTAAAGTCAGCTTTAAATACAGGAATCAGAACAGCAAAAAATGAAATCGATAGTCAAAGAAAGTCATTTTTCGAGCAAAACATACCCAAACCTATTGAACCAATGAAAGAAATAAACAATTCACTAAAAGACCTTAAAGATTTATTAAACAAGACAAACAAATAACCTAACACCTATAAATAACCATTATTTCAAGCTTACTTAAAATAATGGTTATGATATCAATAGCAAAATGTAATATTGCTTTCTTTATCACTTCTAGCTGTATTGTTTATAAGCATGTTAATTTTGATTCCTAAAGTGATTAATATCATAGATACCTCTTGAGCCAACCCATTAAGTGTATTACATTTGTAATACACTTAATGGAGGTGTTATTCAGTGAAAGTCATCGCAATCATCAATCAGAAAGGCGGCGTGGGCAAAACCACCACGGCGATCAACCTTGGGGCGCAGTTCGCCAGAGAAGGCAAACGCACCCTTGCTATCGATCTCGACCCGCAGGCCAACCTCACCGTAGTACTCAGCGGCGGCCAGTTTGAGTTTGATACCACCATTACCCATGTTTTCGATTCCGCCAAGAAACACCCTATCACTGAAGCAATCATCCCGGCGGTTGCGGCAGAGAAGGCGATCCCCAACCTGTCACTGTGCCCGACCGATATTCGCCTCAGCCGCGTGATCGAGCAGAGCCTGACCAAGGTGCACCGCGAGCGTATTCTGCTCAAGCAGCTTGAGACCATCAAGGAAGAGTATGATGTGGTACTGCTCGACTGTCCGCCGAACCTGAGCCTGACTTCGGTCAACGCCATGATGGCCGCCGATCTGTTTCTGATCCCGGTCGACGGCGGGTCGTTCTCGCTCAATGGCCTGGCAGATCTGCTGGATGCGCTGGAAGAGGTAAAGGAAACCGAAGACGTGAACTTCGCGGTATTCCGCAACGAATACGCCAAGACCAACAAGCTGATCAACAACTTCCTCGACGAGCAGCTCAACGAGCTTGACGGTAAAGTACTCAGCACCGCGGTCCGCCGGACGGAGGCCATTGGCCAGGCCAGCGTGAGTGCCGAGCCATTGTTAAGCTACAAGCCTGGCTCAACCGCACTTAATGACTACAAATCACTTGCAAAAGAAATAATTGCAAGAGTTAATGTATAACAAATGTAATACATAATTATGAAAAAACTGACCGGAACCACGGCGCTGAGCCGCCGCAACAAGCGCAAGGAAGAACCTGAGGCGCAGCAGGACAAGCATGAGAAAATCACCACCGTGGCCACGCGCCGCAACGTGACCACGGGTACCTCACCGGTACCGATGCGCCTGCCTGAAAATGACAAGGCCGAGCTGAACCTGTGGCTGGAAGAGCTGAGCGAAGCGACGGGGAAAAAAATCACCGGCGCCAAGCTGCTGCGCGGGCTGATCCATATGCGCGAAAAGCTCAACCAGAAGGCGGTGATCAAGGCGATTAACGAAGCAAACTAAACCCATAGATGTATTACATATGTAATACATCCACACCCTCGGCATTTAGCTATAACAGTACCCAATGAAGTAATGAGACTTTTATGAATGGCACCAACCGCTCAGATATACGTGCAGGACTGGAAGTCCAAATTGTATTAAAGAAAGACCAACGAACCGGCAAGCTGACTAAAGGGATCGTGAAAGATATTCTTACCAAATCACCTACTCACCCGCACGGTATCAAAGTGCGATTAGAAAGCGGTGATGTGGGACGAGTGAAAGAGATCATTTAGGGCATACAGCCCTACCAGGATCACGAACAAGCCATATTTAAAGACAATATGTCAGACAACGTTTTGAAGGCCTCACCGTAATAGTCATCAAAATACGCTCTGACACTAACTTGCTCCTCCATGGATTGAAATGACGCAATATACAGCGACCAATCATCCAACAGCTTCACGACCGCATCATGGCGATGAATCTGGAGGGGGCTATTGCCAGGTTCTACGGTTGCAAGAAATAACGTCAACGCCGCGCCCAAAACATCAAAAAAATCTCCCACGATCTGGCTCGCCAAGCCAACATAGTAGGAGCTAATATCAGGCAAGCGCGCCAGCGAGGCTTCTTCGCACCCCAAGAGTGTTGCGATAGCAGCCGGATTATCATAAGAAACCTGAAAAGCCAGAGGGAGAAGCTCCCTGTAATCGGTATTTTCATCCCAGCTCAACAGCGAGTAAAAATCACTGTGGGCCTGTTTTTGGTAGCGGCTAACCAGAGATGTCAAAAGCTTTCTGGCTAGTTCCTCGAACCATGCTCCGACAAGCAAATCGTACACGACAAGCGCTTCGTCAATCAGGCCCGGTGGCAAAGTTCCGGGCTGGGCCAACTCTGACTCCAGCTGACGATAGTGCACATACACGCCATGGTTATCGATAATGGGCAGCATCTTTTCCAGACGTGCCTGCAACTTCCGCTCACCGCATTCCCCGGTATATTGAACAAGCGCGGCAAGGGCTGGCCTCGTTTTAAGCAACCACTGACTTCGATCGTGTTTTCCTAGAGCTATACTCACTTCATCAGCAAGCTCGACAATATACCGCCGATGACATGCGCTGCAGACCGACTCCAACCGACTTGCCAGCTCAAACAACCTGATCTTGTTGAGCTGATCGCAGAGTATCCGGCCCTGAGTGCCAAGCTCGCTACCAGGGGAAAACGGTACGCCCCTGAACTGGGCAATAAAACCACGGGCCGCTTCCTTGAGTGCCTGACACTGTTCCTCCCGGGCGACTTTTTCCCTGAGGTAGCTATCTACGACAGCAAGCACCTTCTTCTCTGCTTTTTCAATGACAGCACCAATCCGTAATGCACGCTCAGCGGTAAGCTCATGCAGAGATCCTGTACGACATTGTGCTATCAGTGATCGATACAGACCAGCAAGATCATCATTCATACTCTCGGAACGAAGAGACTGGCGGATTGTACCGAGAGTATGGCGGATGTCCTTCAGCTCCCGGGCCTGTCGGAGACGTTGCTGATCCTCTTCCTGCCTGGCCAGTGCCTGCCGGGCTGCCTCAAGGTGCTCTTTGGCCTGCTGCAGCTGAACGGCGGTCTTTACCCCGTACGGCAACCGCTGCTGCGGCGCAAGAGAGAGCGAGTGCATGCTCATTACCTTCTGCTGGTAGGTAATATCTATCGAGCCAAGAGATTCATCGACAACAAAGTGCGGATAGACAACATCCAGATGCAGTACCCCCTCGCTGTCGCTTTTCGTCAGTGCCGCTTCGGAGAGCTCAAAAGCATTGAACTGGGCCTCCTCACCGGCCAGAGACTCCGCCGGCGTGTCGTCGCGATAGTTGGATCCGTAAAGCAGCAGGTGGAAGGTTGAGCGGTTCTTCTCCCGGCATTCCGGGCTGAACAGCCATACCAGGTTATAACCCAGACGGCGGTAGGCCTGCTGGCGTGCCACCGCGGTTTCGGGATGCAGCCACCAACGGGTCAGCTCAAAGACCCAGTGGTTGCCGTCGCGATCGCAACAATAGATATCCGGTTGTCGTCGGATATTGATATCGTGCTCGGTGCTGAAAATATAGCGCTCCGTTGCCACGGAATCGGGATCAATCCGGGGATCGCGGGACAAAATATCAGCCACCTTTTCCTTGTTCCGCAGATGCCACTCGCCCTCTCCCTGAAATACCTGGTTGTAGAGCCTGCGCTGTTCACTATTGGGATTACAAAAGGCGCAGCCTTCTGCCTGCTTTTTATGTTCCGGGGATTTGGTGCTGTGCCGAAGGTGCAGCCGCTGCCCGCCGTCAGTCGTGCTGCCGGCCAAAAACACCGGCACCCGGCAGTGGGCACAGCGGTAGCTCTGGTTATCCTCGGCAATCTGATGCCGGGTAATGCCGTTTGTTAAATCCGAGCCTTTTTCAATCTCTGCAATGAGACGACTCGCAAGGACAGGGCGGGAGTGGTCGCTGAACAGTATCTCCCACCCCTCATAATAACCATTTTTCCCCATAGACAATCACTCCCAGCAAGGCCAACTCCTCAGCCTAAGTCGCAAACAATCAATCAGTTATATTTACTGCATTAACCATACATAATCAATCGATTGCATTTGGTGGCTTGTTTATCCAGAAACAAAGGTCACAATCCTGGTAATAAACTACCCCTTATCCACAACATCAGGCCTGCTGAAAAGTTATACCGACCCGAAATTACGGGCCTGGAGCGAGATAATCACAATTTCTGGGGATAGCCTTCCCCCTGCTCCCTTTTTCGATAATGTGCTGCCAACACATAGACAAACACCATGCCAGAACAGCGGTTTCATGCCGGTATTCTCAACTTTATGGCAGCACTTCACACAAACTGGATTTGTTCGCTTTTTACTTACAACGCCTGCTTAAATAAGAGTGATTTAAGGACCAATGACCAGAAATCAGATCAAGGAGCCGGTAACATGAAAGTCGCGACATTCAATATCGAGAACCTCGACTATGCACAAGAGCCAGGCAATACTTCATTCCAAGAGCGGCTTGTTCCCCTTCGCCAAATGCTAAAGCGGATCAATGCCGATATCCTCTGCCTACAGGAAGTCCACAGCCAGAAAAATACGGAGAATAAAAAAACACTAGAAGCCCTGACGGAGTTAGTGGAAGGAACGCAATACCAGGATTACCATGTGCAATATACGACCACCCAGGATGGGCAGCCAAGAGCCGAGCGTAACCTTGTTGTGTTATCAAAATTTACCTTCTCAGACCCAGAACCTGCCCAGTACAACGCAGACTTAATCACTGATCTGATGTACCGCAGCGTTACCTCCAATCCTGTTGAACCGAATGCCAGCAAGCTCAAATGGGAACGGCCGATACTGCACTGCCAAATTGCCCACCCAGAGCTTGGCAATATCCATATCATCAACCTCCATCTCAAGTCGCGTTTGGCCTCAGTCATTAAAGGGAAAAAAGTGGACCGGTACACCTGGGCATCACCGGCGGCGTGGGGAGAAGGCTACTTCTTGTCATCGATCAAGCGAGTCGGCCAGGCACTCGAGACCCGGATTTTACTCGATACTATTTTTGACGGGACCGATGAGAATGAGGCAGACCCGCAAGCTAAAATCATCGTCTGCGGCGATCTGAATGCCGAGCCGGGAGAGGTTCCGGTCGAAACTATTTGCGGCAGCGTCGATAACACTAATAATGCCGAGCTCCGCTATAAGTCGCTGGTTCCCTGCAGCGCAGGGCTCGCGGAATCTGTCCGTTACAGCCATTTCCACCATGGTAAAGGTAACCTGCTGGATCACATGCTGATTTCACAGTCGCTCTTACCCTATTTCGATGGCGCGAAAATTTTGAACGAGACGCTCCACGATGAGAGCCTGCCCTACCGAAAAGATGAGAAGTACCCGGCCAGTGATCATGCGCCGTTTATTGCGTTGTTTAGGGATTAAGTAGCAAAGTTAAAGCGTTAATGTCCCAGAGCCTGAAAACCGTCACTATCTAAGCATAGATAGAATGAACAGACGGGCTCCAGATCAAAAAAAGCCGCCTCGATAGGCGGCTTTTTTGGTCACAGCGTGAGCTGCAACAGAAATCAGTAGCCGAAGCTTGTTGGGTATTGGAAGTTAGCAGTGTAAACAGAACGAACATCCCAGAATGTAGCAGAAACAAAACCTTTCATAATTATCACCTTCTTAATCAATTTATTATGTGTTGAACATTAAGAGTTCGGTTGATCTCGGTTCCCTGGAGGCGATTAACGGACTCATCCTTTGAGCATTTTCATCACTTCGCTGAAGATGTGGTTACTATATCGCAATGAAATTAAATTACAATATTTATTTGAAGCGGATCACAAAAACAGCATCAACGAGAAGTGCGTCACATCAATCGTGTAATTCACTTTCACGATAACCACTCCCAGCAAGTTACAATGTCACACGTCATCCCCATAGGGATCCCATATATTTACAACACAAGATTTCACGATTACAATACTTTCATGATTCATGAAAAGATAGGATTCGTGAAAATGACAGAAGATTTGCTCACCAACGCGATAGACAACCTCCCCAAAGAGTTGCACGCCAGGCTTATAGCGAGCCATACCAGCCTAGAGTCTGGGGACGGCGAGCTTGAGATTACATTCAACGGCCAAGCCTATGCATTTCATGTCGAATGCAAGCTAATCCACCGTAAAGAGAGTCTGCAGCACCTTCCAAGCCAGCATAATGGCAACATGCCCCTGCTTGTCTGCAACCCGCTCAGTGACTTTCTTCGCGACTACTGCCATCAGCAGAATATCAACTACATCGACGAAGCCGGTAATGCACGCATTGTCGATAGCGGCCTCTATATTTTGCTTCAAGGCAATAAGCCCGCCCCCCAGAAACACCGGGCCTCAACGATAAGCATTGGGATCATGAAGTGTCTTTTTGCCCTGCTTGCTGACAATGATCTGCTCACCAGGCCATATAGTGAGATAGCCCAAAAAGCCGATATCTCCCTGGGAATGGTGAGTAAAGCGATCAACTATCTGATCGACAATAAGCATATTCCCGAAAAGAAGAGCAACAGAAGGCTCCTCGACAGACAGGCGCTCACCTATCAATGGCTCGCTTCATATCACACAACCTTGCGCCCCAAGCTGAAAATGTTACGCCTGAACTCACCGCAGAACTGGGCGGAGCTTGAACTTCAGCCAGGAGAACTGTGGAGCGGTGAAGTTGCGGCGAGCAAGCTAACCGATTACTTAACGCCTGAACACTGGCTGCTGTTTACCCGCTTGCCACTGCAACAGAAAATACGCCAGTACCGTGCAAGGCCGGCTCCCGATGGAAATCTAACCGTCGCTACCCCGTTCTGGGGAGAATCACTCGAGCTCACCCCGTTTGCCACCGCCCTATTAAGCACGGCTGAGCTGCTTGCCAGCCAGGACAGCCGCAACCAAGAAGTCGCAGAGATCATCAATGACCGATACCTACACCTTAAGCAACTCCCTTAACCCTGTGTTTGAGCAAGCATTGTTACGTGTGATCAACGCTGTCACGCCCCTGGCGATCCCGTATTTTATCGCCGGTGCCACCGCCCGGGATATTGTCCTTCACGGCATTTTCGGCCATGCACCGATCCGCGCGACACGGGATATCGATACTGCCCTCCTCGTTTCCAGTTGGGATGAATTTGAAACGGCCAAAACACGCTTAATTAAAGCCGGCCTGGAAGCAACCGAGCAGGTGCACCGATTAAAAGAGCCAGAAAGCGGGCTGCCGGTCGATATCATTCCTTTTGGCCACCTGGCCGACAAAGAAGGACACATCCAATGGCCGCCGAGCCATGACATCACCATGTCTGTAGTTGGTTTCCAGGAGGCTTATGAGAGCGCCCTGACTGTAAGCTTCAAAGGGGTTGAATTAAAAGTTGCCTCCCTACCCGGTATTGTCATGCTCAAGCTCATGGCCTGGGATGAGCGCGGGGCTGAAAACAGCAAGGATGCCACCGACTTTTACTCCATCCTGTCAAAATACGGCCAGATCCACGACGGCCGGCTGTGGGAGGACTATGTCCCTGGCGAAGCGCTGGATTACGATGTGGACAAGCAGGCCGCATTTCTCTTGGGGTTTGATCTCAACGATTTGCTAAGCACAGCAACCAGAGAAATTCTCATTCAGCTCAAAACAGACAAGCGCGACGCCTTGATCGCCGCGATAACCAAAACCCATCAAACCACAACGGTCGATGAGGTGGAGGCGCAATTAGATGCCTTTTGGATGGGGGTTGGTATTGAGTAGGCGGCAATAAAACAGAGCGACCTTACAACAAGGTAAACACTTGATTTATAAGCAAAACCTGACAACCGCGGTCGCCAATATGGCGGCCGAAATTGCTTTAAAGCCGTGTATATCCCCCGTTAAATCCGTAAACACCACTTCCGCACCCACGAGAGTGAAAGCTCTTGCTCTGCTCTTGGTTCATCTAGCCCAAACCCTGCCACGAATGGACCGAGACATTTGGAAAACACGTTGTTTGTGGTTGGAAAATGGCTTGATTGAACTTGCGAGACCAAGGAGGGACGACTGCTGGAGCGTGTTAAATAGGGCGGGTTTCCAAAGGGGCTGTAATTAATAAAGCTCAGCGCATTCCGTACTTATCTCACGTGAAGATTGTAAATTAATAGAATATGGATAACCTTGGCTATTTACTTAGCCAAGGTAGTAGTTTTTTATATTGAAATAAATGCGGCTTGTCAGAGGAGGTGGCTACCAACCTTTCAAAAAAATGAATCACTGATGCTTGTTTAATCCAAAGAACATCACCACACACCCAACATCTCATACTGCTTGCGCTTACGATTCAATA
>NZ_JAKRFQ010000522.1 GCF_022347985.1 Photobacterium sp. OFAV2-7 | reverse complement strand
TACCACCTTGCAGCAATTTACGATCTTGAAGCAGAAGAAGAAGCAATGATGCGTGCCAATATTAACGGCACCGAAAATACGCTCAGACTGGCAGAGCGTATAAACGCAGGTTGTTTCCACTACGTCAGTTCTATCGCAGTCGCCGGTCAATTCCGCGGCTGGTTCCGCGAAGATATGCTGGATGAGGCAACTGGTCTTGATCATCCTTACTTCGCCACCAAGCACGATGCGGAAAAATTGGTCAGGGAATCAGCAACGATTCCATGGCGTGCCTACCGCCCAGGTATTGTTATTGGTGATTCAGTCACTGGTGAAGCTGATCGTGTCGACGGCCCCTATTACTTCTTCAAAATCATTCAGCGCCTGCGTCGTTCGCTACCAGAGTGGATGCCACTGCTAGGACTTGAAGGTGGCCGACTAAACCTGGTACCGGTCGATTACGTTGCTGACTGTATCGATCATATCTCTCACAAGGACAATGTAGAGGGACAGTGCTTCCACTTGGTGGATCCTGATCCTTATCGCGCTGGCGAAGTCATCAATATGTTTGCCGAGGCAGGACACGCCCCTAAAATGGCAATGCGTCTTGATATGCGCCTGTTCCGTATGGTGCCAAATCACTTCTGGAGCCAGCTTGGCCACCTTCCGGTTCTCAAGCGTTTCATTGATGCGATTAGCCAGGAAATACAGGTCCCTAAAGATGCGTTGGGAATGTTTAACTACCCGACTCAGTTTGATTGCACAAACACACTAAATGCACTGTCAGACAGTAACATCAGTTGCCCTCGCCTTCCGGATTATGCCAACAACATCTGGGACTACTGGGAACGCAACCTTGATCCTTCGCTTCACGTTGACAGAACCTTGAAAGGCTGTGTCGACAACAAGGTGATTGCCCTGACGGGTGCATCATCAGGTATTGGCTATACCACGGCGTTGAAACTTGCCGAAACGAATGCCACGCTGGTACTTATTGCCCGTGACCTGGAGCGCCTACAGCAAACCCGTAACGAAGTAGAACGCCGTGGTGGCCGTGCATATATCTACCAATGTGATTTAAGCAAAGATGAACCCAGCCAAAAAGTGCTGGAAGAGATCAAGCGTGATCACGGCAAGGTCGATATCCTGATCAATAACGCCGGACGTTCAATCCGTCGTTCAGTTATGCACTCCACTGAGCGTCTGCATGACTACGAGCGTACCATGCAGATCAACTACTTCGGTTCGCTAAGAATGATCCTGGGGCTACTGCCTGAGATGGTCGAACAACGTGCCGGACATATTATCAATATCTCCTCGATTGCCGTTCTGACCAACCAGCCACGCTTCTCTGCCTACGCGGCTTCGAAGTCTGCACTGGACTCATTTACCCGTACTGCCGGTGCCGAACTGTGCGGCCAGGGGATCAACTTTACCACCATCAATATGCCTTTGGTGGAAACACCGATGATCGCTGATCACTATCGTAAGGCTGAAGGTGGGATCCCGCTGCTGACATCCGAAGAAGCTGCCGATCTAATTGTCAAAGCAATCATTGAAAAACCTAAACGTATTGCAAACCGTCTTGGTCTGTTTGCGGCCTTGGTCCATGGTGTTTATCCGAAGATTGGCGAACTGGTAATGAGTACCGGCTTTAACATGGCACCTGAATCTGATGGCTTGGAGCATGATTCAGATCCAAAACAAGATAGCGCCGATGTGATGGCATTATCTAGCATCATCCGTGAAATACACATGTAAGGAAACACTATGCAAGTTACTGCAATTCATGACTACAAGGAAAATTTGGATACCTTGCTACGTTACTTCAGTGAAGACGACCTCATCACTGAGAAGTACCTGAAGTTGGGTGCCCGAAATGTCCGAGTCAATAAACTCGAAGAAACGGATGACGGCTTCATTGTGGAAACCCAGCGCGAGGTTCCGGCCAACGTACCCGGCGTACTAAAAAGTATTTTGGGCAGCTTTAATACCGTAAAGCAAAAAGAAAGTTGGCACTGGCAGGAAAATGAGCAGCTACTATGCCATATGGATGTCGAAATCATTGGTGTCCCGGCGACAATATCGGGGCAAATGATGTTCAGCGAACCAACTGACCGTACTGGTGTATCAACCCAGAACGACGTGTCGGTTACTGTTAAGTCATCCGTTCCGCTCATTGGCAGCACGTTAGTCTCTTTCATCTGTGATGATATCAAAGCGCAGATGCAAACTGAGTACGAGTTTCTGTGTGAAACACTGCCACAGCTGGTTGCAGAGGACTAAAAACCGCCGCTGAGATATGTGTAGCTGTGCAGTATTACGGTGCTTTATGCCACCAGTACTGCGCAGCTACCCTAGCAAAACAAGGAAGATACAATGAAAACCCGCGACAGGATTTTATTAGTTAGCCTTGACCTGTTTAATCGTGACGGTATTTCACAGGTAAGCACACTGATTATTGCTACTGAAATGGGGATCAGCCCGGGTAACCTGTACTATCACTTCAGGGGCAAGGATGAAATAATTGCAACCCTGGTAACCGAGCTGCAAAACTCGCTGGTTACCATCAGCAACGAGTACCCGAAGCAGGTAAAAGATTTTGACGACTATTGGCCATTTATGCACACCATTATGGCGTTATTCACTCACTATCGCTTCCTGTTTAGGAACCTCGACAGCCTCAACAGTCAGAGTCCGCAAATCAAGCGTAAAATACGTACACTGATCTTGAAGCTGCGTCACCTCAGCAATGACATGCTGGCACACCTTATCAGTCTTGGTAAGTTAAAATGCGATGAAAAAAGCCTACCTTTGCTGGCCGATAATTTATTGCTGGTTAGCCTGAACTGGCTCAATTACCAAACGTTGCTGGATGACAAATACAGCGAAACTGAATTGATCAGAGCTGGTGTACTTCGTCTGATATCTATGGTCGAACCTTATTTGACCGAATCAGCCGATTCACCGTTTTATACGCACCAGGATTTGCTCGACGAACTAGTAAGCTAATACAGCTTTCGACAAGATAATAACGAAACAATAGCGCCTTTAACTTTTCGGGCGTTATTGTTTTTCTATATCAAGCACGAAAAAAATATCCCTCACTACACTTTCCCACATAATCTGCGTCACTTTATTGACGAATTACTCCTTAAAGTATCTCTTTGTAAATCAAAGCAATATGCATACAGCTTTGTATACGTATGCCATTCTGCAAGAAACTTTGATAAAAGTATAAATTTTGTATTATCTATACATAAAATGAGTGACATTCGGCCCGATTAGTTATTAAATGGCCTCTCGTGTTGTAAGATGTGTCGCTACTCAATAACAAAGACTCTGGCATGTCTGAGTTGGATATGTACTTTTCCGAAGGTTAATCGCCCCATGTTTAAAAACGCTATGCTCATCGCTGCCATTAGTTTGTCTTTTGCCAGTCATGCCAACACACTGCTCATAGAAAGCGAAGCAGAGCAAGTTAAGCAAATAAAAGCTAAATACAGCAACACAGCTGAACTGAAAGAGCTAACCAAGATCAGCAGCAGCATTTTTACGCTTTCCTCTCGTATTGAAGAACAGAAATCAGCGATTGTTAAAGATAAGCAACTATACCAGGAATATCAGCGTCGCCTCAGCGAGGAGATGTTATC
>NZ_JAKRFQ010000521.1 GCF_022347985.1 Photobacterium sp. OFAV2-7 | reverse complement strand
CTGGAAGACATATTTGGTCATGATATCGGCAAAGCCTGTCGGTACATGATCAGGGTAATTCTGGATCAAATCTGTGACGATCATCGACTGGGTCTTTTTGTGGAAAAACACCGTTTCGTTGAACAGCGGCACTCCGGACATAAACTCCCACTCCAGATCCTCCTGCCACACATTCTCGAGGCCGTCTCGTAATATATGGTGATTAGACAACGGCACTTTTCTCGGGATCCCGGCACTGACGTAAACCTCGGCATCCGGATAAGCCTCGCACCAGTCCTGCAACCAGGTATTATGGGCATTACTGGCCGCAACGATATGCTTCACTTCGCCGAGCTCATCGAGCTCTGCTTTCAATTCAGGTGACAACGCGGTGACGGAATGCACCCACAACGAACCATCGGCAAGCTTCAGCACCGTCATCCGCAGCCCTAGCCGGGTACCGGCATATTTCATTGAATCATCATGTACCCAAAGATCGTCTCCGATTTTTTGCATTCTTGGCCTCGTTAACTCTCTGAACTTAAAAAGTAATTGGAATATATTGCCAGACCGCTAACATTTAGCATCCTGCCGGGATCACAGAACACCACTCAAATCAGACCCAAACCATGATCGCCATCGCAGGGTCGAGATTACACCGAATACCTTACCTCTCTGCCTGAATAAATTTGTCCACCCCGATACGAATACTCTCGGCAAATGCCTGAGCCAGACGGGAAAGCGGCTTGTGCGCGGGCGTAATGATGGCGTGATCAAAGACGATAGTCGGCGCAAACGGGCGAAAGACGACCTTACCCTGCCCGGATTTATATAATTTGTAGCTCGCTGCACTGATCGGATCGCAGATACAGCAGCAAAGCTGCTGCTCGACAAACTCAAAGCCGGAAATGTAGTTCTGCAATTCGAAACGCGCACGATAACGGGCGCCTTTCTCCTCGAACATAAAGCGCACCAGTTCATTGATCGGGTGCTGGGCGAACAAGGTGGCCAGCGGCACATTGTCCAAATCCTGCGGGGTGATCACCTCTAGCGTTGCCAAAGGGTGATCCCGATTCACGGCACAGACTCCCTCCAGCCGAATAGGCTCAACATTGATTGAATCCCGCTCCTTCGGCATCTCGGAATAACCAATATCATACTGCTGCGAAGCCACCCAGTCATGCACGATAGACGAACTACGCATCATCATAGACACATTCACCTGTGGCCGTTCTTTGACAAAATCGGCAATCACATGGGGCATAAAGAACAGCGCAGCAGCCGGCATACAAGCCACCCTCAAATTGCCCCGCGCCAGGTTCTTAACCTCCGCCATCAGCTGTGCCGAGCGTGTCAGGCGCTCCAGTACCGCTTCAGTTTCCTCCAGCAGAAAGTAGGCTTCGGGCTTGGGGACCAGGCGTCCTTTGTTGCGCTCGAACAACTTAAAGCCCAGTTCGTTTTCGAGGCTGACAATCATCGAGCTGACCGCCGGCTGGGTCCGGCACAACGTCCGGGCGGCTACCGATACCGATCCCGAGCGCATTACGGCGCGAAATGTTTCCAGTTGCTTTATCGAGAGATTGGTATCCATACCCACCCTATAAGAAAAATTTATCGAATTAGAGAAATAATAAATTTGTTTCTATTGGCTGTCACCATTAAATTAACAACGTATTCACAAACGCAACAATAAGGAAATGTGCAGTGGAGCAAACATTCAGATACCTACTGACCGGATTGATTGCAGTGGTTGCGCTGACGCAATTTGTCCAGGTTATTACACGATATGTCTTCGAGATCCCCATCATGGGTCTGGAAGAGTCTATCGTCATCCCTACCCTATGGCTGTACATGCTGGGAGCGGTTAATGCCTCACGGGAAGATACTCAAATTCGTGCCAATGTATTGGAAATCTTCATCAAGACCGAACGCGGACACAAAATCCTGGCACTGATTGGCGAGGTGATCAGCTTTGTGATTTCACTCTGGCTGACCTACTGGGCCTGGGACTATTTCAAATATGCCCTGCGGGTGTGGAAAGAAAGCCCGACCCTGTATATCCCGACTTTCTTTCACGAATGCTCGCTATTTATCGGACTGGTGCTGGTCACCGGCTTTATCGCGCTGCATATCGTCAGGCTGGTCCGCCAGTTAAAGTCTCCGTCCTACTCAGTACATAAGGCATAACACTATGGTTGAAGTTGCACTATTCGCAGTCGGTGCCTTGGTACTGCTGCTCACTATCGGCGTTCCCCTTCCATTCTGCTTTGGCGGTGCGCTTATGATAATGACCTACGTGGGCGATGTGTCCATGAAAGGTAACATGATGTGGGGTGCCGGCCAGCTGACAAACCCTATTCTGCTCGCTATCCCTTTGTTTGTTCTTGCCGGTACCATTATGAGCCAGAGCGGTATTGCCGCCAGCCTGCTCCGGTTTGTTAATGTATTCGTCGGCCATATCCGTGGCGGACTCGGTATTGTCGCCTCGGTGAGCTGTGCCATTATCGGCGCGATCTCCGGTAGCGGCCTGACCGGTGTCGCCGCTATCGGACCGCTGTTGATCCCCGAGATGGAAAAGCGCGGCTACCCTCGTGCCTATGCCACAGCTCTGATCGCCAACTCATCGATCCTTGGCCTGCTGATCCCACCGAGTGTCACGATGATCGTGTACGGCTGGGTCACAGATACCTCGATTCTAGCCTGTTTTCTGGCAACGCTGGGTCCCGGCCTGCTGGTCACATTCAACTTCGCGATCATCAACCTGATCATGGCGCGTAAGTTCCCGCTGGTACTAGACGACAAGCCATCGATGTCGGAGATGATCAAAGAGGCCTCCTCACGTACCGTTCATGCCATTCCGGCACTATTTATGCCGATCATTATTCTGGGCGGGATCTACGGCGGCATCATGACCCCGACAGAAGCCGCTGCGGTTGCTGTGATCTACGCCATCCCGGTCGGGTTTATGATCTACAAAGGGCTAAGCTGGAAATCACTACTGGCCTCGGGCAAGGAATCGGCCACGGCCGTCGGCTCAATTATGTTCATGATCCTGTTCAGCCTGATCCTCAGCCAGATGTTCGTGGTCGAGAACGTGCCGCAGGAGCTGGTGAACGCTATCTTCGGCATCACCGAAAACAAAGTGCTGCTGCTGATCTTCATTAACGTTCTGCTGTTCCTAGTCGGCATGGTGGTCAACGACATCACCGCCATTATCCTGATTGCCCCACTGTTGCTGCCACTGATGACAGCCATCGGCATCAGCCCTATCCAGTTTGCCGCCATTATGGGCGTCAATACGGCCATGGGCGGGGTCACACCGCCTTACGCTTCAATCCTGTACCTCGGTGCCCGCATCGGAAACGTCAAGTTCTCCGAAGTGGTTGGCCCGGCAATGATGCTGATTGTATTCGGCTACCTACCAGTCGTTGTCCTGACTTCGTTCTGGTCTGAACTATCGCTATTCCTCCCTACCGTGTTTGGTTACCAATAAGGATATTTACGATGAAACTGACAAGCATGTTTACACCATCAACAAAGCTTAAAAAATGCGCTCAGGTTGTCACACTGGCAATGGCAGCCCTTAGCGTTCTGCCTGCCTCGGCAGCTACTTTGAAAATCAGCCACGTTCGCCCGCAGGGCACAGTGGTCGATACC
>NZ_JAKRFQ010000520.1 GCF_022347985.1 Photobacterium sp. OFAV2-7 | reverse complement strand
CGTATACCCACTCCAAAAGCGAGCCGACACAATAGGCCAAGCCAGCAGGCACCCGCTTGTTAACTTCGGGTAAGTCGGCGCTAACCAGTATCTTGTTCAGCATGGCCGCCATCGTAATAGGCTCGTCGTTGCTGAGAAAGTACACCTTGCCAGCACACGCTTTTTCACCCCCAGACAGGCTAATAGCAGCCAAGATATGGGCATAGGCGGCATTATCAACGTAAATCGTATCAACCAGTTTATCTTCCCTTCCGACAAGCTTTAACCGCCCCGCCCTGGCACGCTCAATGACTCGAGGTACGAGATGGGGATCACCCGGCCCCCATATAAGGTGGGGACGCAGAGCAACAGTACTCAAACTACTATGGTTTGCCTCGAGGATCAGCTGCTCAGCAATGGCCTTCGACTCTGCATAGTAGTTAAGGTAGTTGTCAGCATAAGGGGCAGACTCGTCAATTCCCGCTTCATCCCTTCCTGCAAACGTCACACTCGGTGTGCTGGTGTACACCAGCTTATCTATATCGAGCGTCTGACACGCCTCTATGATATTGCGCGCGCCATCCACGTTTGAGCGGAAATAAGCGTCCTTTTCGCCCCAGACACCCGCTTTCGAGGCAACATGGAATACCACATCACACCCTTGCATCGCAGCCAGTAATGCCGGCTTGTCACAGATATCACCCTTGACCATCCTGACGCCCATCAGCTCAAGATCCGGATAACTTCCCCGAGCAAAGCCCGTCACTTCAATCCCCGCTGCCCGCAGGTAGCGACAAATGGCCTTACCCAGAAAGCCTCCTGCTCCTGTTACGAACGCATGACTAACCTTCAGCGCCAGCGCCTGCAGTGCCTTTGATTCTTCAGGCAGGAGTTCATGATTAACCGTGCTGCCGGAGATAGTTAGATCGCTTACCATCGAGTGCCTTTTGTATGCTCGTTATTTTGAAATACTGTCTTGTGCCCAGACGGCGAGTTTCTCTCGGAAGATTTTCGCATTGTGGCGAATATCAACAGGGAAGTCAGGATGGATCAGGAAATCAGCAATGCCTGCGGTTTGGCGATGTTTCTCACCTATAGCTCTGAGCTCGTCATAAAAATGCTCTACCGCTGATTCTGACTTTTCTAACTCAACCCCTTTTTCAAGCTCTACACACAACAACGGCGCAGTCTCGCCCCTGATTTCCACACCGACTAGCGCGGTACGTCTGACTTTTGGGTGAGTATTGAAGATACGCTCACATGGGATCGAAAAATAAGGCTCGTCATCGAATGTTGAACCTGCACGATTGGCCTCAACCCGGTGGGCTTTACGACCACACATCCACAATTGGCCATGCTGATCGAGATAGCCTAAATCTCCCATACGGTGGCGAACACTGTGCTCAGCCGGGCCATCAGCAATGTCTATGATCTTGGCTTGTTCAGTCGCACTGGCACGACGGTAATAAGAGTGGCTGACCATCGGTCCTTTCACAACAATTTCACCAATCGTATCTACCGGTAGCCGCAATGCCTCGTCCCATTCAGTGATTGGATCTTCTGTGATCGCAATGATCGCTACATCGACCCCATCAACTGGCTTCCCGACGCATATGCCTCCACCACTATCAGTAATATTGGTTGTATTAAGGAGCTTCTCACTCCCGATCATCGTCAGCGGCAAGGACTCTGTCGCACCATAGGAATTTAGTACCTCGACACCGTCTTTCAGCATCTTGCTAAAACGGGCAATCGATGAAATCGTTGCCGGCGCGCCGGCAGAAATCACTCGTCGAATACTAGGCAAAGTATGCGCTGTAGATTTTGTGCCAGCAATGCCCGCTTGTCCCAGCCGCTCGATAAGGGCCGGATTCACAAACATATTACTGCACTGATATTGCTCGATAGCGGCAAAGAGGTTGTCAGGGTTAGCGGTGATCGGCTTGCTGGCATCCATATCAGGCACAATCGATGCCATCCCGAGTGCAGGCCCGAACAGAGAGAACAGCGGGAAAGTGGCAAGATCGCGCTCACCAGGAACAATGCCGTAATCGTTTTTCAGCACATTGATTTGTGCCTCAAACATGGCATGGGTATACACCACCCCTTTGGGCGTTCCGGTGCTGCCGCTAGTAAACAAAATCGCGGCCATTTCATCACTGCCGAGCAATGCCATGTTGTGGGTTATTGGCGTCTCGTTATTCGCGGATGTGGATTGAGTGTTAGGATCGGCTTTCAGCAAGGTCTTAAGGCTTGTACCGCCAAAGAATTTGGCAAATAGCTCACTGCCACCGACAGTCAACAAACGACGGACACTCGGCTTGCCCCAACCAAATAAACAACGCGCAATATGGGCTTTCGGGATCCCGATAAACGCATCGGGCTCAGCCTCGGCGAAACACTGCTTGAGATTCTTTATCCCCATGCCCGGATCGACAAGAATCGGGATCACACCGGCTTTAAACAGGGCAAACGTCAGGGCAAAGAAATCCAAGCTAGGTGTTACCATCAGCACCGCTTTCATACCACGGGTAATGCCATACTCAGCAAGTACCCGGGCAATACGATCACTCTCGGCATCAAGCTCCGAAAAATTCAGTTCCTGATAGCGGAACCTGCCAGTCAGCGACCGCTTTTGCACCGCGACAGCAAGCGCGTCTGGCGTTTCTTCCGCAGCTCGCTTCAGGTGACGACAGATATTGGCCTGATGCTGTTCAGCCATGTGGGCTATACCTCGCTCGACGGCGTATTATTAAGAAAATCCGTGATCAGCGGGAGAACTTCATCACTCGCATCTTCAAGAATATAGTGACCGCAATCGGCAAACTCATGCACCCTTGCATGCGGCATTCTCTCACGCCACTCAGCCAAGAAATGCTTGTCAAAGACAAAATCTTTCAGTCCCCAGCAGATTAACGTCGGAACCTGTGAGAAAGTCGGTAAGCTGGCGGCAATATCAGAGACGAGCTGATAGTTTCTGTCACCTTCGCGCAGCGGAATATCCTGAACAAAACGTAAGGTAGAGATTCTATTTGCCCATGAATCAAACGGTGCCACATAAGCTTTGCGCACTTCCGGGCTCATTGGTTTACGTTTTACACCCACATAGGATGCAATTGACGAAAACGCATTGAAGCCACGTACCAGCCCCGTACCTAATAACGTATTACGGCAAATCCACAGCGCCCACGGGAAAGGCTTTGATTCAGGCAGGTGAAATGCCCCTGTGTTCAAGACCACCAGACGCTTGATCCGATCAGGGTAGCGGGCGGCATACCCCATGCCGATCATTCCGCCCCAGTCATGAACCACCAAGGTGATATTTTCCCGTACATCCAAGTGCTCTAGCAGCGCCTCGAGATCGTCGATACGGTTGCTCAGGGTGTAGTCATACCCATCATCATCCGGCTTATCGGACAAACCGCAGCCAATATGATCCGGAACGATACACTGATACTTATCGCTTAATGCTGTTACCAGGTTACGGTAATAGAACGACCAGCTGGGATTACCATGAACCATCACAACAGGCTCACCCTGCCCCTCATTGAGGTAATGGAGCTTATGACCGTTGCGATCAAGAAAGTTGCGCTTAAAGGGAAACAATGTGTCTAACATGACCATCCTTATTCTTTACTGTTTGGTAGTTACCGACTGCTAC
>NZ_JAKRFQ010000519.1 GCF_022347985.1 Photobacterium sp. OFAV2-7 | reverse complement strand
ATGGAGAGCAAGCGATCCCGAGCACCGGGGCTGCTTTGGCGTCAACTGCCTCACAGAACTTGTGGATAAAGACGAGACACTCGGCAATGCGATGGAAGAAGTGTTGATGTTCAGTGTCGATCGTTATCATAAAGTTTTAGAATTAGCCGTAGAAAATCAAGAGCTTGATGATGGCGATTTGAAGACTAAAGCCCAGGCTTTACAAAGTGTGGTGATTGGGGTCAACACGATGGCGAAGGTCATCCACGAAGAGAGCGAACTGTGGAATATCGCCAGATACAACCTGCAATCCCTGGGGCTGTATCGGGATTAATGTATAGGGCGAATCCTCTCTTCGCCCAGCAACGCAGGGGCATGTGTCATGGATATTTCATTGATCAGCTTAAGGTCACGAAAAGTCCGAATAGTAACATCATTATCGATATAAGCATGCTGATGGCCTTCGCTGTCAGAGCTACTCTACTTTGAAACTTGCTCCCACTAACTCTTCAGAGATAGTCCATAATCGAGCCGCGACATCTTCCCTTTGAGAATATGTTGTTCTCTTAGCAATCCCTGGAGGCCCTTTCATCTCAAGAAGTCCTGTTGGGCCAAAGTACTGTCCCCCCTTTACCTCACTATCAAGGGCGGCCTTTAAAATTGGCTTTGCGGCATTCTCGATTGAGTGGAGAAAAATGGGGACGAATGTGTATCTGAGAATACTCATGAAAATTGGCGGCATATGGTCAAATAATCCAGAATCGGTGCCGCCAGGATGTGCAGAGACCGAGATGATTTTTTTACCGGCTAACGCCAACTTTCTCTGTAACTCATCTGCGAACATGAGGCACGCCAGTTTCGACTGTGCATAAGGAGCATCCCACTTGGTTTGTGAGTCACAATTTAAGTCATCAAAATATATTTCAGATTTTTTATGAGCCAAACTACTTAACGACACGACGCGAGAGCTTTTTGAATCCGGCATCAGGTCGATCAACAGTGAGGTAAGTAAAAAGTGTCCGAGATGATTGGTGGCAAACTGCATTTCAATATCGGCACTATTTTTTCTTGGTTTGTTCAATAGTACACCAGCATTGTTAACCAAAATATCTAAGCGTTGAAATTTTGCTTTAAACTCCTGAGCAAAATCTTTTATTGATTCGAAATCAGACAAATCAATTGACATAACATCAAGTTTCGATAAAGGAAGCTCAGCGAGAATCTGTTTTTTAGCATGGTTTGCTTTATCTACACTTCTACAGGCCATCACAACGTGAAAGCCATTTTTCAGTAGACCTTTGGTCACTTCATAACCCACACCGCTATTGGCCCCGGTTACAATTGCTAATTTATTGTCCTTGTCCACTTTAACCTCCAAATCAAAACCCTTGAGCTAAGGCGCAGCTTAAATTACACTGCCTAGTGTAGTTTAAAGTTTGGACGGTTTAAAGTTAAATTACACCGGAAAGTGTAACTTAAAAGCAAGGCTATGAAATGTCGAGAAAAAAAAGAGACACCAGCGCAAAGCGAGAATCCATATTAATTGCAGCCATAGATGCATTCATAGAGTTTGGTTTTGACAAAACCAGTATGGATTTAATCGCCGAGAGATCGAATGCATCAAAACGAACTGTGTACAATCACTTCTCGAGCAAAGAATCATTGATTGAAGAAGCATTCAACCAGTTTCTTAGGGGGGCCTTCGAAAGTAAAAACATCGAATACGATCCCAACCGTTCTATCGAAGACCAGTTAGGTGATTTTGCAGACTCAAAAATGGGCTTAACAGAAGATCCAAGGCAACTGGGGCTGATGCGCGTGACTCTGTGTGCCTTCATTACTCATCCTCAGTTAGCTGAGAGAGCTGTTCTGTTCTCCGATTCTCAAGATGACGGGCTCGTAAAATGGCTAACAGAAGCAACTCAAGATGGCCGCCTGAACGTACATGACCCAGAGCTGGCTGCTGAATCTTTTTGGTCTTTATTTTCCGGAACTTTCTTCTGGCCACCGATTGTAAGAGGTCCCGTTGAAAAAAAAGCAGGCCAAAAATTAAAAACAGAGTTTATTCAACTCTTCTTGGCGAGATACGGAAAACAATAACAGTTAACAAGAGCCACTATTAATCAACAAGGGGATTGCGGCCAGAATGCTTCGCTTGATACAGTTTTTCATCAGCATGCGCTAACACCTCCTGAAAGGATTCGTCGTCATCATTGATTGCAACTCCTGCATTTATCGTGATATCAAACCTAACACAATAATCATTACTCCTGTCATTATCGACCATGACTTTGGCCACATTGGCTAACACTTCATCACCACATTTGTGCCCGGCTCGCTTAATGTTTATTAACTTTAAGTAGCTATAAGTCAGGACCTTACCCATTTTTATTTCCCTTCGGATCTTATTCTAAATTCAGTCAAGTAAGAATTGTTGAATAAAAAAGCAAATATCAACCACGATGCATATACTCATTGTACGCTTCATTTGTGAAGCGCCATACGGCACCGATTCGATTAACATAAACAATACAAGGCTAGGAATACGATGAGTAAAAATCAGGTTATCTTTTCATTTACAGGGCAAGCTGCCGATCAACAAATCGACTTCACAGTCACTGATTCAAGAATCAAAAAAGACAAAGCGATTGATTCAGATAAAATTTCAGTATCGGGAGGAAAAGGAAAACTTACAATCACGGTCAATGTCGGCCGCAGCGGTAATGAAGATGTAGCAAATTGGTACAAAAATTTTGTTAATGGAAATACACGCCATATGGTGCATACTGCACGTGGCAGCAACAGCCCAAGCAAATTAAATTTCGCCGTAAAAGGCACGCTGGCCATTGGCGATCAATGCTTCAAGGTCTGCGTAGGGCAAGGGCATTATACTGCTACCAACAACTGGCATATGGCTGGTAAAGCCATTTCTGCCCGCGCGAACAATAAGTCAGCCTACCTCGACAACATCTACTTCATCACCACATCAGGCAGTTACCAATTTAATGTTGCCGATGCCAACACCATCAGTGAAGGCAAAGGCTTTGATTTATGGACATCAACCAATACTGAATCCCTCATACCGCGCTTTGATCTTGAGGGCGATGCCCTGCACCCGTTCCCATTCCATGCCGGTCTACTACCGAATGTAGGTACCATGCAAAGTGGCTATGCATTTGACACTACAGGCACCGCACCTACCCATCGCGATTTCCACCTGCAACTGTTGAGCCTTAGTAACAGCCAATATCAAAACGTACTGTTTAAACTCAACAGGATTACGGGGGCGATTACAGGAAATGAGGTGCTCAAGCAAACCGCTATTCGATTTGAAGCAAACAATAAGCCGAGCATGATGAACTATGGTGTTTCACATGCTGCTCTTCCGCTTGGCAACCAAAGCTATATTTACGCAGGTGAGTACAATACTCAATGGATGACTGCGCTTGCTAAACAGCATCCCGACTTCCAATTCAAAGATTTGGTACTAAGTGGCTCCCACGATGCGGGCATGTATGAGATCAACATAAATGATCCCAAAGTCACCATTGAAAAAATGATTGCTAACAACCCCGCACTCGCAGCCCTGGAACAAGCTGGGACACTCGCGGGGGAGCAGGTACTCGCTAACTTATCGCTAACACAAAAAGATGATGCGTATACTCAGCTGA
>NZ_JAKRFQ010000518.1 GCF_022347985.1 Photobacterium sp. OFAV2-7 | reverse complement strand
CGTTACACAGGGCTTAGCCAACACTATTACTCCCAGCCTTTTTCAATGCCAAAAAGGCCGGGCCCGAGTCTCTGCCGTGGGTGAGATTAAAGATAGTCAAGGCAACGTCTGGATCGTACCTGCTGAGAACCAATACGAAAACGCCACTCATGTGATCAATCTGTATGAAGAGTGTTCAGGCGTAACTCCCAGTAGCTTGAAGGAAGTTGATAGCGCTAGTGTACCGATGATAACTGTGGACACTGAAGGAGAAGTGGTTACCGGGTATATCTTTGCCGATAACTATTTTGAGCTTTACGTAAACGGCGTGCTGATAGGTGTAGACTCGGTCCCTTTCACACCATTTAACTCAAGTATCGTTAAGTTTAAAGTGAGTAAACCCTATACTATTGCCGTTAAAGTTATAGATTGGGAAGAAAACCTCGGGCTGGGCACGGAAAACAACCGGGGTAAGAAGTATCACCCGGGAGACGGTGGCTTTATTGCCAGTTTCAGCGATGGCACAGTCACCAATGCGGACTGGCAGGCTCAGACATTTTATACCGCACCTATCTACGACCTAAGCTGCTTGAGCGAGAAAGATAACATGCGCCTCTCCGATGACTGCAGTACAGAAGGCACCAACAGGGGCGAAAATGCTTATGCCATTCATTGGCAGACGCCTGAAAACTGGGTAACAGCAGAATTTGACTCAACCTCCTGGCCGCAAGCAACGACCTATTCCGAGCAGGAGATTGGTGTAAACAATAAAAATGCCTATATGAATTTTAGAGAGAAATTTTCCGGTGCGGGCGCAACCTTTATATGGTCGAGCAATGTTGTTCTAGATAACGAAGTATTACTGAGATATACGGTAAAGTAACTAACAGCCTCGACAATGTCGTTTATCAGAAAAACGCGCAGATTTATCACACCATAGCTTCATCTGCGCTTTCAAATCATGCAGAAAAATATGACTCAAACAATTCTCGTCGTAGACGACAAACTGAATGTACAGAAGCTGCTTACCGACTTCTTGTCCCAGAAAGGCTTCCGGGTTCTGTCTGCCTCAAACGGGCGGGATGCGCAACTCATACTAAAAAAACAAATACCAGATCTAATCCTGCTAGACATTATGATGCCTCAGATGGATGGATACGAATTTATCAGCAAATTGCGCGAAACCAGTGATATGCCGGTAATCATGATCACTGCCAAACAGCAGGAAAGTGATGTAGTTAAAGGATTTGAACTTGGTGCTGATGACTATATTGCCAAGCCGTTCAGAATGAGCGAACTACTGGCCAGGGTTAAAGCTGTCCTGAAACGTACCAGCCTGAGTTTCTCTCAAAATTCACGGTTAAAGGTCGCAAACCTGAACTTGGACTCCGTCACGAATGAACTGAGAATCGATAACAAACTTGTTGAACTGACCCTTGCCGAACTGACACTTCTTAGCCTTCTCATGCAGTCAGTAGAGCACGCAGTCTCAAAAGCAGAAATCTGCCGCCATTTAATCGAAGAAGGTTACAGCGGTTCAGAATCGACGCTCAAGATCCATATTCGAAACCTGCGGAACAAGCTGTACCCCTTAGTCAAAGAACAGGTAATTATAGAGTCGGTCTTTGGAGTCGGTTATCGGCTAAGGAAAGTTCAGCCATGAGAATACCGGTACGCCATAAGCTTATCACCACCTACCTGATCATCAGCGTGCTCACCGCCATTTTTACTTACCTGCTTACATATCTTACCTCTGAACAACGAATTAATGCGCTTGCAAAGGACTACCAGCTCAAAGAGATATCACAAGAAGTGTACAACTGGTACGCAGCCGAAAGGCAATGGAAAGGGTTTTCTGACTACTTCAAGACACTTCATCCACCCAGACAACACCGTAAGCCCGATACCAGCACCTCTACCCATAATGGACCGATAAAGCGTCATGGGGTCGTAACCAGTGAGCAGAAATCGCTATTGCACTTCCTGCACTTCAAGCCTGGAGATACGGTTCCCAAGGCCTACTTGGCAAATGCCAATGAGGTTCGCTTCGATGAAAAAACTGTTGCCTGGGTTATTCCGGTAGATGCGATCGGAATAAGCCTTAATTCAGAAATGCAGATTTTTCTGACCAACATTCGTGAGATATTGCTTATTGCCGTGAGTGTCAGTGTGCTGATTTCACTCTTAATGGGAATAGTGCTTGCCAGAATTTTGCTAAAGCCAGTGGAATCTTTAACTAAAGCCTCATCCGCTATTGCCGATGGCAACCTGCAACAGCAGGTTCCAGCCTATACTGACGATGAAATTGGTGACCTTTCCCGTTCCTTCAATAAGATGAGTCAGGATCTGGTGAATGCCGACACACAGCGCCGCCAGATTACCGCAGATATTGCCCATGATCTGGGCACTCCGGTTCAAGTGATCTCCGGCTATATAGAGATGGCCCAGGATGGAGAGTTAGAACTGAACCAAGAACGGATTGACACAATCGCCGATGAGCTGGAGCATATCCAAAGACTGCTTAAAGATATGAGCCTGCTAGCGCAAACCGATGCCAAAACGCTCTCTCTCCAGCTGACAAAGACTAGTATCAAGCCACTGCTGGAACGGGTTGTTAAACTTTACTCTTGTCAGGACAAACAGGTAAAACTCTCTCTAGACTGCCCGGATTTCCTCCCTGCACTGGTACTGGATGAAGACCGGATAGTGCAGGTACTAGGAAACCTTATCAGTAATGCATTGCGCCACACACCGGAAGGTGGAGAGATAACAATTCAGTCTCAAACTCGTGATAACCAGCTCACGATTCAGGTTGTCGATAACGGATGCGGGATTAGCCCTGAAGATCTACCGTTAGTATTTGACCGCTTTTACCGCTCGGATCCTGCTCGTAACGGCTCAAGCGGAAACATGGGGCTGGGCTTAAGCATCTCTAAAGGCTTGGTTGAAATGCAAGGCGGTAAAATTGGTGTCAAATCCGACGGAAAAAGCGGCAGCTGTTTTCTGATCACTTTTCCCATCGAAGTGCTTTAACTAGTAGAAACCAAAAACGCCCCAGCAACCAAGCTGTAAGGGCGTTTTCAGGAACTAGCTTTGCACAGGCCGGCTGTTGTACTCGATAATAAAACCATATGAACGACCAGGCGTCTTATCTATACCATAGGTACCAACATCGTCCATATAGTCACCCCAGGTAGGTACCGGCAGGTTCATCTCGCCAAAGCCCATTACACGTTGGCCACCGCTATGACCTGAGTTGTTTGGTTGATCATTTGGACGAGGATCTTTATCAATCACACCGTCATCAAGATTTTTTGCCCAATTGTCGTAGTCCCACTCTTCGCCACTTAGCCAGCTCCAGCCGCCCGCAGGCTCCACTGAGCCCTCCGGCTGATAACCTCCCAGGAATGGACCAATACTGATACCGTAGTGTTCCATCGGTCCTACGCCACTCGGGAAAGTCCAGAAGTACTTTTGATCATTGACCATTTCAAATACAAAACTGTTCTCTTCCTCAGAAGTAATAGAGGCAAGATAACCGCCGGCAGCATCGGCAAGATAGGCAGCCTGGAACCAGTTCAGGTTTCCTGATGGAAGATATACCACTTGGTAGTAATGGGTATCGCCATTAGTATTGGTAAAGCTCTTTACTGGCAGCTTCTGATACTTCACATC
>NZ_JAKRFQ010000517.1 GCF_022347985.1 Photobacterium sp. OFAV2-7 | reverse complement strand
ATTCTTGTGGAGCTAACGGAGAAAGGAGCGGCAATGTATCACGAGCATGACGACCTGCACCTCGCGTTAACACAAGATATCACAGCTGGCCTTGATGAAGATGAGCGAAGCAACCTATTGAAATATCTGGTCAAGATAAACCAGGAGTTTTAAATCCTAACCCGCGCGGGCATGTCTCATTTCCCGCGCAGCTTATACTTTGACGGAAAACGGTGGGCGATATCAGTAAATACCCCATCGACGCCCCAGTTAAATAGCTGGTTGGCACGGGCCAAATCGTTCACGGTATACACGTTGATTTTATAACCTGCAGACTTAAACCGGGCTACCATCGCCTGAGTCAAGTTCTGATCTTCCGGGTGAATATAATCCGCCCCGCACGCCTGCATCACAGACTCCCAGTCATCACCAAGACTTGCGGCTTCAAACAAACAGGCAACCGAAGTCTGCGGTCGACGACGCTTGAACTCTGCCAAAGCAAGATGATTAAAGCTGGAGACTATCAACTCACGTCCGGTATCCAACTGCGCCAATGCTGTGATCACATTAGCAATCAGCTTATCGGTCATCGCCCAGCCAGCCGAACATGACTTGATCTCGACATTGATATTCAGCTCATGCTGGTTAACCAGAGTTATCAGCTGTTCGAAGGTCGGGATCGGCTCACCGATAAAATCATCATGAAACCAGCTTCCGGCATCAATCTCGCTCAAATCCGCCTTGGTAAGTTCAGCCAGATTACCGCTTTGGTCGGTACAACGATCCAGGGTATCGTCATGGGAGACAACAACAGTCCCGTCAGCCAATATATCAACATCACACTCAATCCATTGAATTCCATACTGTCGACACAGCGCGAAAGCAGCAAGGGTGTTCTCAGGGGCCAATGCCGACATACCACGATGCGCAAAGAGAGTTTTCATTTATGATCCTGATTAAACTAACAATGGGCGAGTACACAAGGACTTTACCGACTCTGTAAACCAACACAACTCATATCCGCACTAGGCCTGAGGTAGTGTGACGGAGTCGTAAGTATGCCTCTATCTCAGGCAATAGTGTAGAGCACAATGAGACTCAGGCGGTGACAACTGACAAAGAAACAACGATTGCCAAGCGTAATACTTGATTCCAGCACGATAAGACTTACAATTCCGAACTCAATCTTGACAAATTGCTCCCCGTTCAAGACCTAAAAAACAACAAGGCACCTTTGGATTTATCAGCATGAGCAACAAAATGTACAGCGAGTACAACCCTGTTTTTAATTCTTCGTTTCTCCATCCCAGGTACTGGCTCACCTGGCTGGGGCTACCTTTTGCTCTCTTGCTGTCCCTGCTCCCGCACCGTGTGCGAGTCACTATGGCAACCCGTCTTGCCAAATACTTCGTCTCCAAGAATAACAGCGCCAAGCGACGGGCACTTATCAATATTCAACTATGCTTCCCAGAAATGACCGAGCAACAGCAACTAGCACTACTTGAGCGCTCATACGCGACCGCCGGGACAGTCTTGCTTGGCTTTGCCCAGCCATTTCTCAAAGGCCGCAACTTCGTTATCAACAGCCATGATGTGAAGGGAGAACATTACCTTCATGAACTGCGACAGCAGAATAAAAATATTATTATGCTGGTACCGCACAACTGGGCCATTGATTTTACCGCGCTCTATTTCGCCGCCAAAGAAATGCCGATGGTCGCGATGATCCGCCCGCAGAAAAACCCAATCGCCGACTGGCTGATGAACTTGCAACGGATGCAGTTCGGCGGCCGCATCTATACTCGCAGCCAGGGCATTAAACCGTATCTGAAATCCATCAAGGAAGGATATCTGGCTTATTACCTGCCGGATGAAGATCACGGTGCGCAGCAAAGTGTCTTTGCTCCATTCTTTGGAAACGAAAAGGCCACAGTCAAGGGCGTCGGCAAGTTGGCCAAACTAGCCAATGCCGCGGTTCTGCCAGTATTCCCGTCCTTTAATATGGAAACCGGCCGTTATGAGATCAATATCCAGGCACCACTCACTGATTTCCCGTCCGGAAATGAGTACGAGGATGCCTGTTACATGAACAAAGTGCTGGAAGAGATGATCAGAAAACAGCCTGAGCAATACATGTGGGTGATGAGTATCATGCGCCACCTACCAGACGGCAGCCAGCGCTACTGAGCAGTATCCCCAAACTACCTCAAGATACCGGATTCAGAGTAAGACCAGCGAGTTCAGGTAGCTTGGGTATAGCATAAACTTTATTTACACTCCCACGGCACGGCCTGGAGCAAGTCTTCAAGCTGTGCCGGTTGAGGAATATCGTCCGCCGGTATTTCCAACTGAGCGGCAAGCATTCTGGCATAAAGGTGCCAGTGCTTCAGCAAACAGGCGGATTCAGATTCAACCTCAGGGTAAGTACCGCGCATCAGTGGTGCCAATGAGGTGGCCGAGTGAGCATAGCTTGCCGTCAGCCATTTCAACTCATTGACCTGATAGTCCTGAATATATCCTTCCTTGTGGCATTCATTAAGCAGGCTTTCAAACAGCTCAGCCATCTCATAACTTTCATCAAGAAAATAGACAACCAGCTCCTGCTCTTGCTTCATGGCATCAGCAAGTATCTGCATTGGACGGGGATCGACCAGCAACCTCGCCAGCAAAGTCGTTAATACATTAAATAACCGATAGTTACTTTTCAGTTGGGGATCTTGCGTATGCAGCAAATCTGAAATGTACTGACGAAAATAGTTCTCCATTTCATCATTGACCTGCTTCCAGATCTTAAGCTTACTGCCGAAATGGTGACGAATAAGACTGTGGGAAACGCCTGCTTTCTCGCTAATAGCCCTTAGCGATACTGCCTTGAATCCCTGACTGCAAAACAGCTCGGTGGCTGCACACAATATCTGTTTGCGTGTTTCTTCAGCGGCCTTGGCGGTCTGTCGACCAACTCGTTTCTCCGTCATATTCCAGCTACTCCAAAATCATTAACCGGGTCGTTTTACCAAAAAGATCCTGATAAACCCACCTAATTATACTGCACACATGTGCAGCATACTTGAAATCACCTTGTTCGACAAATATACTGCACAAATGGATAGCAAATTAAATATCACCCACTCTTTGGAGTTCAGGATGAAAAGCAAACGCTTTATCACCTTAAAAATCAGTATGATAACTGCATTATTCAGTGCAATGCTCATACTGCAGGGTTGTAAGCCAGCCCAGTCAGATGTCATTCAAGAAACGGTTGTACCGGTCAGAGTGATGGAGGTACCTGCCGAAGAGAAAGGCAATGAATACCGCTTTGTCGCTCAGGTGAACGCTACCGAGCATGCAAAACTTGCCTTTCAAATCAGCGGCAAGATAGATGCTGTTAACGTGAAGATGGGGCAAACCGTCAAGGCAGGCGATGTTCTGGCAACCATGGACAAGGAAAATTATCAGCTTGCCGTCACCAGCAATCAGGCAGAGTTTGAACTGCAACAAGCCAAGCTTGCCCGTGCCGAGCAGCTTATAGCCAACCGTTTGATTAGCCAAGCGCAATACGACCAAACCTATGCTGCCTATAAGGCCGCCAAAACGAGCCTTGAACAGGCAAAAACCGACTTGTCACACACAAAGCTACAGGCACCGTTTGACGGCATTGTTTCGTTAACCCATGCCAAGCCACACC
>NZ_JAKRFQ010000516.1 GCF_022347985.1 Photobacterium sp. OFAV2-7 | reverse complement strand
CAACGATATCAGCCCTTGCAGCGATAAAAGCCCCGGCGAGGCTGTGCAGAGCACCCCAGGCTGTTACAATAGCCAGCATTGCAACCATTCTATCTATTACTGTTAACACTTTATGCCAGATAATGTCGGCATAGAGGGAAAACATACAACCGAACTGAGATTGTATTATGTCTTCACCGCTAAGTGAGTTACTGAAAAACCCACAGCTAGCCGAGCAACTGTTGTCCGAAGCCCAGACCCGAGGTTTTGTTACCGCGATGGCAGCAGCACCACACCTGATTGATCCGTCCGAGTGGCTGGCTTTTCTATGGGGGGGCGATGAAACCTCACCGTTTGAAAGCCACGAAGAGCTTGAAACCTATGCCAATGAAATCGTCAATATGTGGAACCAAATCCGCGAGGCCTTACTGACAGGCCAATGGCAATGGCCGGAAGGCTGCGCGCTTGATGACAAAGAGCTGGTTACCGAAGCAACCCGTGAACTGGCGGAAGGTGTACTACAAGGCTGGCAGCTTTCCCGTGACGACTGGGACACCATCATGCCGGAAGGCAGTGAGGACAATGCGTTGCTAGGTGGTGTGTTGCTATGCTTCAGCCTGCTTTATGATCCTGAAAATGCGATGGAAGCCCTATCTCAGGAAGGTGCCGACGGCCTTGCTCAGTTCGAAGAAATCTTCAACTCTGTTCCGACCATGCTATGCGGCCTGACACTAAAAGCACAGGCACTGGTGCAAGAGCAATAATAATGAAGAGCTACGAAATGCTGGCAACGCCGCATTTCGTAGCCTATTTACCGCAACGTCTTTCTGATTTCATACGCTAGCTAACTTACGGCGCTGATAGACATAAATCATCGCAAAAGCCGGCAAGTTCATCAGCAATCCATACAATAACGGCGTCAGTGCCAGCTCCGGGCGTTGCAACTGTACTACAGCAACGAAGATAGCCGTCCCGGCATTCTGTACCCCGACTTCTATCGATAACGTCTTTGTTAGTACCCTATCACCACGAAGCATCTTGGCTACCGAAGCCCCCAGCAGCATACCCGCCACACACAGGCTAAGCGCCGCTACCGATGCTACCGAAAATAGCTGGTGAAAAACGCCAGTATTGGCGGCAACCGTCACCATGACTGTCAAAAACAGTGCCCCCAGCGCCGAACGGCCGGCAAAATGAGAAAAGCCTTCAAACCAGCGCCCCTTTGCCCAATGTCTAGTCGCCATACCCAGTAATACGGGAATAAGTGTGACCGCAGTGAGCTGCAAAATGGCCGTTTTAAGCGGGAAGACTAACTGGGTATCCGGCACAAGCAATACCAGCATCAGCGGCAGGCTGAACGGAATGATCAGGCTACTGACCGCCGTCATACTGATAGAAAGCGCTGAATCACCGCCGCTCATATGAGTTATCGCGTTCGACGAGGCTCCACCCGGCGCCAGTGCCAATAACCATAGGCCTATCGCCACCGGCTCTGGCAGCGCAAACAAGGTAATAATGACGTATGCCAGCAACGGCAACCCTAGCAACTGGGCCACCAGCCCCATAAGCACCCGGCCAGGATATTGCCCTACCCGCTTAAAGTCTGTGGTAGACAGGGTCAGCCCGACGCAATACATCATCCATGCGAGGGCTATTGGCAATGCCACCGTTAACATTGTCTGGCTCATTGTTGTTTATCCTTGTTGTACCAGTCTTTTAAACTGTCGAACTATAGCCGATAAAAATGGCGACCATAAGGTCGCCATTCTCATCTTCATCATTCTGCAATAATATTACGCGTTGCCCTTCACTTTCAATTGCAGCTCAGCAGCAAAGTCCAGCATACGATTCAATGGGATAAGTGATTTTTCACGCAGTGACTCATCAACAAAAATTTCATGTTGCTCGCCGCCTTCACGCAGACCTTGCTCAATAGCCTGAAGACCATTCATTGCCATCCACGGACAATGGGCACAACTACGGCAGGTTGCCCCGGCACCGGCAGTTGGCGCTTCAATCAGTTCCTTGTCAGGCACCATTTGCTGCATCTTAAAAAAGATACCTTTGTCGGTTGCCACTATTAACTGCTTGTTAGGCAAAGTCTTGGCCGCTTTGATCAGCTGGCTTGTCGAGCCGACCGCATCAGCCAGCGCCACCACTGAAGCCGGGGACTCAGGGTGAACCAGGATAGCCGCATCTGGATACAGGTTCTTCATATCACGTAGCGCCTTGGACGAGAACTCGTCATGCACCACACACTCGCCCTGCCACAAGAGCATTTCAGCACCTGTTTGTTTCTGAATGTAAGAACCCAGGTGGCGGTCCGGGCCCCAGATAATGTCTTTGCCCTCGCTATCAAGGTGCTCGACAATCTCCAGCGCGATACTTGATGTGACTACCCAGTCGGCACGTGCTTTCACCGCCGCAGACGTGTTGGCATAGACAACCACTGTATGATCAGGGTGGGCATCACAAAATTCGGTAAACTTGTCTGCCGGGCAACCGAGATCCAGAGAACACTCGGCTTCAAGCGTAGGCATCAATACCCGCTTTTCCGGCGTCAGAATCTTCGCTGATTCCCCCATGAAACGAACACCACAAATCACCAGGGTTTTCGCCGGGTGCTGGTTACCGAACTTGGCCATTTCCAAAGAGTCACCGACAAATCCACCGGTCTCTTCAGCCAGCGCCTGAATTTCAGGGTCGGTATAGTAGTGGGCAACCAAAACCGCGTCTTCTTCCTTCAACAGGGCTTTGATTTTCTCTTTGTATGCCAGCTGCTCATCAACAGTCAGCGGCGTTGGCTTCGGTGGAAACGGATATACCATTTCTGAGGGATCAAATGTCAGGCTCATTTCTCGATTGCTCTATCAGCTCGTCCTTACTAATCCGAGCATTATACACCGCAAACATCGAAATAATCACCTTTCTGGCGAGCGTACTGTTACTGTTTCGTTATAGAAATAAAAAAGGCCAGTAAAAACTGGCCTTTATCAATGGCTGCAACATGGCTACTTAGCAAGCGCCTTGAGGTTTTTCTCAGCCTGGCGGGAGCTGGTCGAGCCCGGATAAAGCTCAATTACCTGCTGGTAATACTTCTTGGCTTCATCCGGCTTTTTGCTTCGCTCGGCGATCACGCCAAGCTTCAGCATGGCATCAGCCCGCTTGTTAGAGTCACTGAAACTAGCCACAGCCGTAAACTGCTCACCGGCCTCTTTCAGCTGGCTTTGAGTAAAGTACAGCTGACCAAGCCAGTAGTGGGCATTGGGCTTGTACACAGACTCAGGATAAGCCGACAAGAACGCCTGAAATGCCTTGACCGCACCAGGATAATCTTTTTCCTTGAGGATCAGGTTAACGGCGCTTTCATAGGCTTCGTTTTCACTCACGTTACTGGTGTACGTCTCAGTAGAAGCCGGAGTGGAATCTGACGTTTCATCGACTTCTTTCTGAGGCTGGCGGCTAAGTGCATCAACCTCACGGTACAATTCTCGCTGTCGCTCCAGCATCTGACTCAGGTCATAGCTATTGCGCTCGACAAGACCGCGTAGTTCATCCATTTCAGATGCAAGCTGATCCAGCTGACGCTGCATATCAATCTGCACCTGGTTTCGCGCCTCAATCATACGCTCCAAACGCGCAAGGCTATTATCGCCGCCCTGGGCACTGTTACCGTTAAGTTCGGT
>NZ_JAKRFQ010000515.1 GCF_022347985.1 Photobacterium sp. OFAV2-7 | reverse complement strand
GTGAACATTTTCCAGTTTCCTCTTACATGATCGTCGGCCGCCCTCCCGCCAATAATAGGCACAGGAATCCCCAACTCATCCTCTATACCTTGTATAACTTCTTCTTCATGTCCTGGGCTAGAATGAAGCAAAATCAATGCCGGAAGTTCTCCAGGGCGGCCGCTATTCTCAATCGCACGTAAAAGCGCCTGCCGTGCCATGTCATACGAACTTTGATTTGTTGAAACGATCGCACTGCCGAATGCACCTTGATAATCACACATCGCCCATAAAGCAACGCCTTCACCGCGATTATACCCTTCGTCGGTCATTACCCCCTGACACGATGAACAACCAAGGATCTGAGAATTTGGAAATTCAGACGTCAACACTTGCTGGATAAGCTGCTCGTCGTAGTTTTCGGAAAAATAAGCAAGAATCAGTTTGGGATTAATGATTTTACTTTTTAGTTTGCGAATTGCATCCGAAACAGCATGCTCTGAAGCATGGAAAGCAGAAAAACTAGTGGCTATATCCATATTTTCATATTTATTGTTATGAGTTGCTCTCATCATAGACATTTTTGCTTTTGTAATCAGCTAACTGATACCATTTTTATGGTTTTGTGGCTAAAGTCAGACTGTAAATGACCGCTAAACTATACAATTACTTAATTTGGGATGATGAAGGGACGTATGACTAGCAAAGTCGTTATGGTAACAGGTGGCGCCAAGGGGATTGGTCGGGGCATTTGCGAAATGCTCACCAGCAAAGAAGTTATCGTTATCGCGGTAGATATTGATGAAGATGCCGGTTTTGATCTGGTTGCCGACAACCCTATGATCCGCTTCCGCCAAGCTGATGTTACCCGCGAGAACGAAGTTGCTGCTGTTGTAGAGGAGCTACAGTCACTGTTTGGCAGGCTTGATGGTCTGGTTAATAATGCTGCCATTGCGAACCCCTATAATGCACCTGTCGAATCCTTAGAGATGCATGATTGGGAGCGGATTATAGCGGTTAACCTAACTTCGCCTATGCTAGTGACAAAATTATGTCTGCCTCTGCTTAAGGCATCTAAAGGTGCTATTGTTAATATCAGCTCAACCCGTGCAGAACAGTCCGAGCCTAATACAGAAGCATATAGTGCATCTAAAGGTGGACTAGTGAGCCTTTCCCATGCGCTTGCTGTTAGTCTTGGGCCTGATGTCAGAGTGAACTGCGTATCTCCTGGCTGGATTGATACAAGTAATGAAGAGCTACGAGATATCGATCACAGTCAGCACCTTACGGGTCGCGTCGGACACCCCGCAGATGTTGCGTCTATGGTAAAGTACCTATTAAGTACTAATGCAAGCTTTATAAGTGGTCAGAATTTTACTGTTGATGGCGGGATCACAAAAAAGATGATATATGCTGAATAAACATGAAATGATAGGCTTGAGCCATCAAGCCTATAAAACGATCAATTTCCAACAAAAAAGTGGCTAATTAACAGTCACTTTTGTACAGTAAACTTTGCAATTATAGTCTCACTCCCCTGCTGCACCGTGATAGCCCACTCCATCGTGTCATGAACACACTCAGGTACAGTAAACGTGCCTAGCCAGTGATCGGTTTGTTGCTCAAATATGACAGGAATGGTCCCCATAAACATGTCTACACCTTCTATTTTAGCAACTGGTTTTACATTTGTGTTACTAATTCGCAGAGTGACTTCCGAATTAGCGACTACCGGGTATGGGTTAAGTGATAACCCGAGCTTTTTATTCGAACTATCAACAGCACAATATTCTGCTGTGATTAGGCAGTTGGTAGCACTATCATCTATGGATGTGTTTTCTTCATAGGTGACTGTTCTCCATACAAATGCCGTTATTAATACTGCCATCAAGATTAAAATCTGGATTAATCTTGCCTTTGTTAACTTCTCCGCAGCCATGATTTACCGTGCTTCCCGTGTTACAGAGTTCAAACTTTTCACATAAATGTTGCTTAACCGTAAACATTGTGTGGGCTTAACTCTGTCAATCACTTGTTAAGTAAAGTATTATGTGCAGTGAAAATGCCACTTTTACAACAAAATAGCAATTTAAATGCTGAGTTGTTTAAAAAAACAACATGGCAGTTAAGTAAGCTTTGGGTGGCATTGCGACAACTTGTTGTTCGCACAAGGAAAGAGAGTGTAGTTGAACAATTCAAATTGGAAGCATGCAACATGAGCCAAGTAAAGCAGCTTGAACAAAACTACAACTATACGGTCGTTCGTCAATTCACCCTAACTACCATACTATGGGGAATTGTCGGAATGGGCGTTGGTGTATTGATTGCCGCTCAACTGGTATGGCCGGCGTTAAACTTTGACCTACCTTGGTTGACATACAGCCGCTTGCGTCCACTGCATACCAATGCAGTGATTTTCGCATTCGGTACAAGTGCACTATTTGCTACGTCTTACTACGTAGTACAGCGCACATGTCAAACAAGGCTATTCGGTGGAAAGTTAGCATCGTTCACCTTTTGGGGTTGGCAAGCCATCATCCTTGCAGCAGCTATTTCGCTGCCAATGGGATGGACGTCTGGTAAAGAATACGCAGAACTGGAATGGCCGATTGATATCGCGATTGCAGTTGTTTGGGTATCCTATGCCATTGTCTTTTTCGGTACCATGATCAAACGAAACACGTCGCACATTTATGTTGCGAACTGGTTCTTTGGTGCCTTCATCTTAACGGTAGCAGTCCTTCACATCGTGAACAGCATGGCTATCCCTGTATCGATGACTAAGTCGTATTCGATTTACTCCGGTGCAGTGGATGCGATGATTCAGTGGTGGTACGGACACAACGCAGTAGGTTTCCTGCTGACAGCCGGTTTCCTGGGTATGATGTACTACTTCGTACCTAAGCAAGCAGGCCGTCCGGTATTCTCCTACCGTCTGTCTATCGTACACTTCTGGGCACTGGTATCTCTGTATATCTGGGCTGGCCCACACCACCTGCACTACACAGCACTGCCTGACTGGACTCAGTCTCTAGGTATGGTGATGTCTCTGATCCTATTCGCTCCATCTTGGGGTGGTATGATCAACGGTATCATGACGCTGTCAGGTGCATGGCACAAACTACGTTACGATCCAATCCTACGATTCCTGGTTGTTTCATTGTCTTTCTACGGTATGTCTACCTTCGAAGGTCCAATGATGTCAATTAAGACTGTAAACGCCCTTTCTCACTATACTGACTGGACAATCGGTCACGTTCACTCTGGTGCGTTAGGTTGGGTTGCAATGGTTTCTATCGGTGCCGTTTATCACCTAATTCCTAAGCTATTCGGCCAGGAACGTATGTTCTCTATCAAGTTGATCAACGTTCACTTCTGGCTGGCAACGATTGGTACGGTTCTTTACATCGTAGCAATGTGGATTTCAGGTGTAATGCAGGGTCTGATGTGGCGTGCGGTTAACACCGACGGAACATTGACCTACAGCTTCGTAGAATCTCTACAGGCTTCTTATCCATTCTACTTTGTTCGCTTCCTGGGCGGTGCAATCTTCCTTGCAGGTATGTTCCTAATGGCATACAACGCATATAAGACAATCGTTGCACCAAAAGAAAGCCTGAAAGCAACTGAGCAACCAGCATAAGGAGTTCCGACAATGGCTAATAATCGTCATGAAATTGTAGAAAAAA
>NZ_JAKRFQ010000514.1 GCF_022347985.1 Photobacterium sp. OFAV2-7 | reverse complement strand
CTTGCGCACTATTCGAAATGTTCCCTGACAAGCCGTGAATAGCTTCAATATTAGTGCTAACTTCATTAGATACATTACTCTGCTCACCCGCAGCTTGCGAAATCTGTTTATTCATATCATTGATAGTACTGACATTAGAGCTGATCTGTTTAAGAGCTATAGAGGCTTGCTCGGCAGTTTCGATACTACGTGCCGCAGCTTTCTGGCTTTCACTCATAGATTCGCTAGCTTCAGAGGCCGTATTCTGCAGCTCAGAAATGATTGTATTGATTTCTTCCGTTGATTCTTGGGTTTTGGATGCAAGGCTACGAACTTCGTCGGCTACCACTGCAAAACCACGTCCTTGCTCACCGGCACGGGCTGCTTCAATAGCCGCATTCAGAGCTAACAAATTAGTTTGCTCTGCGATATTTTGAATAACAGACAGCACCGAGCCGATGTTAATTGTACTTGAACGTAACACTTCAATACGGTCTGCTGTAGCTTCAATTTGCTGGTTCAGGTTTTGGATTTCAGCCTGACTGCTCGCCACTATGCTCAAACCATTATCTGCACTGCGGCTAGTTTCGGCAGTTTGTTCGGCAGTTTCACAGGCATTACCCGAAACTTCACCTGCAGAATGAGATAGCTCTTGCAATGCAGCAGCTACTTGTTCGATTTCACGCAACTGATTTGCTGAATTACTTTCAGAGCTTGCACTGATATTGGCCAAACGTGCCGATTTATCGCTGACCTGCTCACTGATTTGAATAGTATCTCGAATCAAAGTTGTTAGCTGCAGCATGACGAGATTGAAATTCTTCGAGAGTTGGCCAATTTCGTTGCTCGAAGATTCAGGAAGACGTTTAGTAAGATCGCCATTACCTGCCGCAATGGTGGCTAACGACTCAGCGACAACATTCACTGGTTTAATCACCACTTGAGTCAGCAGTGCCCGAATAAGTAGTACGGTTACCACCATGATAACGATAAGCTGCAAAAGACTACCAATGATCGATGACTCTTCGGCTGCGACGACCCGGTCTGAGACAAAAGTGATCTCCACATACCCCATCAATTCGCCGTTACGAGTGATCTCTATTTTCTCTGGTATCGTCGGGTAATCGGCAGGGCCACTTTTTGCATGACCTTCACCGAGCAATTTGCCACGATGATCAGTTACCACCACATCTTTAATAAGATCTGCATGAGCTAGAGACTGGGCAATACCATTCACTTGGTCAAAATCATAAGAATACACTGCACCTTCTAGGCTAGTCGTTGCAATGTCTATAAAATCGGCATGCGCATGCTCAAACTGCTCTTTTGCAGTATCGACAGCATTAAAATGACTAATACCAGAAGAGATAACAATCACAATGAACAAGCAACCTGTAAGGTATAGTGTTGCCGCGTTTAGCAACGAGTTTTTAATAAAGTTTGGCATGAATTAAAGATCCTCAATATTGAGCCAGTATTCTTTGCGGTCGAGAGGGGTTTGAGGTGTTAACAGTGGGTTACTGATGAAGAACACATTTCGCTGCTTAATATTAGCCTTGCTCAACACATCTTGAATCATAGCGTTACTAAAGAAGAACTCATCAAAACTGCCATCTTCCAGTGCTTTATCCAACCCTTGATGGATTCTCTCGGCTAACTGTTTATTATCTTTCCTGACAAAGAAATACATCGGTGCGCGATAAACCAGCATAAGGTTGTCTTCAACCACTAGGTTTAGCTCTGGCCTAGCCTCAACCTCCTGGAAAGGTTCATGGATACCTCGAGGGAAGTAGTCAAAACGTCCACCTTCAAGCATATAAAAGAGGTTTTCGTAATCCATTGTGGTACGAACAGTAATGTTCCCGCTTTGAAGAATTTGGGTATCTGGCCATAACTTGCCCTGACCGGCAGTAAAACGCTGTAAATCCGCAAAGGTGTTAATAGCATCATAACGGTGTTGCTCACCCTGGCGGATGATAAAAATACGGTTGCCGAGAAGCCCTTTATATACCGGAAATCGAACGGGTTCGAACTTGTCTTCAAGTTCGCTCGAGGTCATGCTCCAATAGACCTCCATATTACCTTCACTCAGCAGAGTACGTTTACGTCCTTCAGAAAGGTTTTCACGTATCGGCTCCATACGGAACTTCGCCCCACTTTTTTCCAGTGCGAGTTTGAGGGCACCAATTACAAACTGATCGCCTTGAGCGTCTGTTTCGGCATAACGTATTTGCACTTGCGCGAAACAAGTCAATGGCAACACCAAGATTCCCAAAAGCAATATTATTCTGTTCACTCCAACCTCCATGTTGATTTCACGTTAACCCCTTAAAAATTACCTACAATTAAAACTAGCTAACCATGGGAATGTTCCCACAATATTACCCATAAGCCAGGTCAATGCAAATCACATCAATGCCTTGTGGGATAAATATCAAGTTAGAACGCTGTTTAGGCGAGGATACTGAGTACCTCTGCATCAACTCACAATAGCCGTTAGTTATTGCAGGGATAGCGAAATTGCACTGGATACATAATGGAAGTAGGAAGACTTGATCTTGTGGTATCAGGTAGGAAATGACAGAAAAGGCCCCTGAGAGGCCTTTTCATTTACATAAACTTAACGGTTAGCCCTACGGCACCCCGTGCCCTTTTGAAGCTACCCAGACACGGAACCACTGCTCACGGCTTAGCTCGATATCCAGCGCTTCGATAGCAGCCTGAACACGCTCAATTTTTCCCGAGCCAATAATTGGTAATGGCTTTGATGGCAAACGACGCACCCAGGCATATATAACCTGATCAATACTGGCTGCCCCAACTTCATCACGGATTAATTCGAGCTCATTACGTACCCGCACCTGCTGCTCTGACTGACCAGAGAAAATTGCCCCACCGGCCAGGCATGACCACGCCATCGGCTTGGTTCGCTTCATCTGCAGTTGATCCAGCGTGCCGTCGTGGGCCACTTCAAAATTCAGCGGGTTGATTTCAACCTGGTTAGTCACCAGCGGAGCATCAAGCCGAGACTGTAGCAAATCAAATTGTGCCGGGGAGAAATTCGAAACGCCAAAATGAGTCACCTTTCCCTGCTGTTTAAGCTCGGCAAAAGCTTCGGCTACCTCATCCGCATCCATCAGAATATCAGGACGGTGGATCAACAACACATCAATGTTCTCGACCTGTAGCCGTGACAAGGAGAGATTAACCGACTCAACAATGTGTGCTTTGCTGGTGTCGTAATGGTTAATTTTACGATCAGGAAACTGATCAGAGCACAACTTGATATCACACTTGGTGACAATCTCAATCTGGTCACGAATGCTCGGCTCCAGTGCCAGCGCTTCGCCAAACAATGTCTCGCAGCTGTAATTTCCATAAATATCAGCGTGATCGACCGTCGTAACACCCAGCTCGACATGCTGCTTAAGAAAATTAAGTCGCTGAGCAGGGTTCATTTGCCAGTCCGCCAGACGCCAATATCCCTGAACTAACTCGGAAAATTGCGGACCTTGCGGGCTTATCTCAACTTTTGCCACCATACGGGTCAAACTCCATCTAACATTTATTGCATTTTGGACTGCCAATCATCCTAGGCTTGTTTCAGGGGTATCGCAATGCTATAACCTTCGGGCCTCGAACTGGAGTACGAACTATGTCTTTTGCACAGCGCCTGAAATCATTAATCGGTG
>NZ_JAKRFQ010000052.1 GCF_022347985.1 Photobacterium sp. OFAV2-7 | reverse complement strand
TCGGTTTGGGCTTGGCGATTACTCGTCAAGGAAGCTACGCAGAACGTCTGAGCGGCTTGGGTGACGGAGTTTACGCAGTGCCTTGGCTTCGATCTGACGGATACGTTCACGGGTAACGTCGAACTGCTTACCAACCTCTTCCAGTGTATGGTCAGTGTTCATGTCGATACCAAAGCGCATACGCAGTACCTTCGCCTCACGTGGCGTCAGGCCAGCAAGAACATCATTGGTTGCGCCACGCAGGTTGGTTGCTGTCGCTGCGTCCATTGGTAGCTGAAGCGTGGTATCTTCAATGAAATCACCTAGGTGCGAATCTTCATCGTCACCGATAGGGGTTTCCATTGAGATTGGCTCTTTGGCAATCTTCAGTACCTTGCGGATCTTGTCTTCCGGCATTTGCATGCGCTCAGCCAGTTCTTCCGGCAATGGTTCCCGGCCCATCTCCTGAAGCATCTGGCGAGAGATACGGTTCAGTTTGTTGATGGTCTCGATCATGTGAACAGGGATACGAATAGTACGCGCCTGGTCAGCGATAGAACGGGTGATTGCCTGACGGATCCACCATGTTGCGTAAGTCGAGAACTTGTAACCACGGCGGTATTCAAATTTATCAACGGCTTTCATCAGGCCGATGTTACCTTCCTGGATAAGGTCCAGGAACTGCAGACCACGGTTGGTGTATTTCTTGGCGATAGAAATAACCAGACGCAGGTTTGCTTCAACCATTTCTTTCTTGGCACGGCGAGCCTTGGCTTCACCGATAGACATACGACGGCTGATGTCCTTGATACGCTCGATAGACAGGCCTGTCTCTTCTTCCAGCAGACGCAGCTTCAGGGCAGAGCGGCGAAGATCTTCTTCGTAGTTCTTTAGGCGCTCGGCATAAGGTTTGCCTGAGTTCAGTGCTTCGTCGATCCACTCGGTAGAAGACTCATTGCCTGCAAACAAGCTAACGAAGGTTTTCTTCGGCATCTTGCTGTTATCGACACACATGCGCATGATAATGCGTTCGTTAGTACGCACTTTATCCATTGAATCACGCAGTGAACTAACCAGGCGGTCAAATTGTTTCGGGATCAGACGGAACTGTTTGAAGATGTCAGAAAGCTCTTCGACAGCCACTTCGGTTTTCGCATCATGACGGCCATGTGTATTGATTGCGAGAGCCATCTTCTCGTAAGAATCACGAAGTTCCATGAACTTCTCACGGGCTAGTTCCGGATCAATACCTGCGTCTTCTTCGTCTTCATCGCTGTCTTCGTCTTCTTCAAGATCTTTGTCTTCGTCTTCAAGATCAGACTCGCTCAGCTCGGAGCCGATATGGGTTGCTGTCGGTGCTGTTGTTTCCTCTTCGTTCGGATCAACAAAACCGGAAATAATGTCGGTAAGACGAAGCTCATCGGCTTCAACTTTGTCGAACTGCTCAAGCAGGTGCGCAATAGCTGTCGGGTATTCGGCAACTGAGCACTGAACCTGGTTAATACCATCTTCAATGCGCTTGGCGATGTCAATTTCGCCTTCACGGGTCAGTAGTTCTACGGTACCCATTTCACGCATGTACATGCGTACCGGATCGGTAGTACGGCCGATCTCGCTTTCCACGCTAGACAGGGCTTGAGCGGCGGCTTCAATCGCGTCTTCGTCCGCATTATCTTCAGTCATCATCAACTCATCGGCATCAGGGGCTGTTTCAACCACCTTAATACCCATGTCATTGATCATCTGAATAATGTCTTCTACCTGATCGGAATCGACAATGTCTTCCGGTAGGTGATCATTTACTTCGGCGTAGGTCAGATAGCCTTGTTCTTTGCCTTTAGCGACAAGTAACTTAAGCTGAGACTGCGGATTTTGCTCCATAGACGATATCCAACTTCGGGTCTGAGTGAAAATGTAGTATGCAAAAATGCAAACCAATAATTATAACAAACTTCTTAATTGTTGACCACTTACTAGCCGGGACGGTTGAGTAATAATAACTGCAACTCCCGCTTCTCTTCGACTGATAAGCCGACGGTATTCGATTTAGCCTGCAACTTTTCAATTTGTTGTTTGACGCACTGGCCTAAGACTTTATCCATTGCGTCCATAAATACATCTAGAGTGTTGTCCTCGTCTTTAGCGAGGGGCAGTTCCCATGCGGCGAGACGCGCCATCATGTTCTCGTTTTTGCTGCCACGCCAGTACTCTAGTAGCTGGCCTGTAGTGATATTGGGGTTCGATCGGCATTTATCAACTACTGATATCAATAAATTTAGCCCAGGGACCGAAATATCTTCAAATGCCGCCATATCAAATTCAAGGCTGCTGACAAAACGCGGGTTTTGTAGCAGCAGGGCGATAACGTCACGCATCGGCGTTCGCTTGATGTTTTGCTGGGGCTGTCGTGGCCGTTGCGTGTCATCTCGCTTTAGATCAAGCCTGATCTGATCGGGTGGTAACCCTAAATTATAGCCTAGTGCATTAAGCAGGTATTCTCGCAGGGTTTCACCGGCCACTTTTTCCAGCAGTGGCTTGGCCAGTGTTTTCAGTTTCGCCTTGCCTTCCTTGTTGCTCATGTCAACTTGGGCAACCAGCGAGTTGAACATGAACTCCGACAGTGACATGGCCTCGTCAACCTGACGTTCAAAGCCCTCTTTGCCGAACTGGCGGATATAGGTATCCGGATCCTCGCCGTCGGGGAGGAACATGAATTTCAGCTGGCGGCCGTCGGTGAGGTAGGGCAGCGCCTGCTCCATGGCACGCCAGGCTGCATCGCGCCCGGCGCGGTCACCGTCGTAACAACAGACGACAGTACCGGTCTGGCGGAACATCATCTGAATATGATCGCCGGTGGTAGAGGTACCTAGCGAGGCGACGGCATAGTCAACACCAAACTGGGCCAGGGCGACCACATCCATATAGCCTTCGACAACCAAAAGCCTTTCAGGTTCACGGTGGGCCTGCAGGACTTCATACAGGCCATAGAGCTCGCGTCCTTTGTGGAAGATCGGGGTCTCTGGCGAGTTGAGGTATTTGGGCGTGCCGTCACCCAGTACCCGGCCGCCAAAGCCGATCACCCGGCCGCGGCGATCATGAATCGGAAACATCACTCGGCCACGGAAACGGTCATAGCGACGACCATTATCGTTTTCGATTAGCATACCTGCTGTAACAAGTGACTTTTGCGATTCAGCATCCCGGCCAAAACGGGTACGGACCATATCCCACTGATCAGGAACAAAGCCGATACCGAACTTCTTGACTACTTCCCCTGACAGGCCGCGATCTTTGAGGTAGTCAATGGCAACCTGACCTTCCTGCGTACGCAGCTGTGACTGATAGAACTGGGAGATCTGCCCCATCATTTCGTACAGGCCGAGCTTTTCTTTGCTGCGCGGGGCCGAGGCACCGCCACCGCTGCCTTGTTCGCGGGGAACTTCCAAACCAAGCTGAGAGGCGAGCTCGTCAATGGCCTCGACAAAATCAAGACGGTCAAACTCCATGACAAAGTCAAGCACGTTACCATGGGCACCGCAGCCAAAGCAGTGGTAGAACTGTTTTTCCTGGCTGACGGAAAAAGACGGGGTCTTCTCATTATGGAAAGGACAGCAAGCACCGAAGTTCTTGCCCTGCTTCTTCAGTTTTACCCGGGCATCAACAATATCCACGATGTCATGTCGTGCAATGAGATCATCGATAAAAGTACGAGGGATTTTTCCTGCCATAGAGAGAGCATTACCTGAAGAGTTCGGGAGTAAAATTGTAATTTATTGACGCTAAAATACAAACAAGCCGCGCATTCCTGGATGGATAGCACGGCTTGTTGCAGAATTGGGTTAGTTTTAGCTAAGCTTCGCTTTCACTAACTGGCTAACTTTACCCATATCGGCACGACCCTGAACTTTAGGCTTTAGCACACCCATCAGTTTGCCCATGTCTTGCATGCTGGCAGCACCGGTCGCAGCAATTGCCTCATCCAGCAGAGCAGCAACTTCGTCGTCGCTCAGCGGTTGTGGCATAAACTCTTCCAGTACCTTAATTTCAGCAAGCTCTACATCAGCAAGATCCTGTCGACTTGCAGCTTCGTATTGAGCTACAGAGTCACGGCGTTGCTTGACCATCTTGGTCAGCACTGCCAGCACGTCGTCATCGGAAAGAGTGATCTTTTCGTCAACTTCACGCTGTTTAACGGCAGCAAGAGCAAGACGGATGGTACCAAGACGAGGTTTGTCCTTCGCCTTCATCGCCGCCTTTTGTTCGTCTTTTAGACGTTCAGTCAGAGTCATAACACGTTCCTTCTGTTAATCGGTCGATTAGTACAGACGAACGCGACGCGCGTTTTCGCGAGCCAATTTCTTCAGGTGACGCTTAACTGCCGCTGCTTTCGCACGCTTACGTACAGTAGTAGGCTTTTCGAAGTGCTCACGACGACGTACTTCAGAAAGGATACCTGCTTTTTCGCAAGAGCGCTTAAAACGACGTAGTGCTACGTCAAACGGTTCGTTTTCACGTACTTTGATTACTGGCATGTAATACTCACCTCAGAGTGATTCGGTTAACGCTGACGTTCAAAAGTGTCAGCTGATTAAAAATGGTGCGAAATTCTAATCTGATCTGGGGGCATTTGTAAAGCATTCTGCAACCCTGAACTGGTTAATTTCTGTCAAGGGCGGTAGTATTGCCCCCAATTACCATAAGTATAGAGGTTGTTATGCGTATACTGGGCATCGAAACCTCCTGTGACGAAACAGGCGTTGCAATTTTCGATGATGAAAAAGGCCTTTTGGCACATGAACTTTATAGCCAGGTAAAACTGCACGCGGACTACGGTGGCGTAGTGCCTGAGCTGGCTTCACGTGACCATGTAAAGAAGACCATTCCGCTGATCAAGGCAGCATTGGCTGATGCCGGACTGACCCCGGACGATCTTGACGGGGTTGCCTATACTGCAGGCCCGGGCCTGGTTGGTGCCCTGCTGGTCGGTGCGACAATTGGCCGCAGCTTGGCGTACGCATGGGATTTGCCCGCGGTAGCGGTTCACCATATGGAAGGTCACCTGCTGGCGCCGATGCTGGAAGATAATCCGCCTGAATTTCCGTTTGTGGCCCTGCTGGTATCCGGCGGTCATACCATGATGGTTGAAGTAAAAGGTATCGGTGAGTACCAGATCCTGGGCGAGTCGATTGACGATGCCGCCGGTGAGGCGTTCGATAAGACGGCCAAGTTAATGGGGCTGGACTATCCGGGTGGCCCGCTGCTGTCGCGTCTGGCAGAAAAAGGTACCCCGGGGCGTTTCAAGTTCCCGCGCCCGATGACTGACCGCCCGGGACTGGATTTCAGCTTCTCGGGGCTGAAGACCTTCGCGGCGAATACGATCCGGGCCAATGAAGACGACGAGCAGACCCGTGCCGATATTGCATTTGCGTTTCAGGAAGCGGTAGTGGATACGCTGGCGATCAAATGCAAGCGTGCCCTCAAGCAAACGGGGTTCAAGCGCCTGGTGATTGCCGGTGGTGTGAGCGCCAATAAATACCTGCGCCTGGAGCTGGAAAAGCTGATGACAGGGATGAAAGGGGAAGTCTTCTACCCGCGCACTGAGTTCTGTACCGATAACGGGGCGATGATTGCGTATGCAGGAATGCAGCGCCTGAAAAATCATGAAACCATGGATTTGAGCGTTAAGGCGCATCCACGTTGGCCTATCGATCAGCTACAACCGATCAGCGAGTAAGTTTATCGGCCGCAATAACCGGTACCGGAGAGCAGCGTTACGAGTTGTTTCCCGAATGCTTGGAATTGCGGCTGAATTTATTCCAGATTTTCCCTTCTTTTCCTTCCAGCAGGCGACGCACATTGTCGTGATGGCGAAGGACTATCAGACAAGAAAGCATGGATACCGGCATGGTGTATTCAGGCTTGACCAACCAGGTAAACATAGGTGCAGCCAGTGCCGTGATCAGTGAGCCGAGTGAGGAATAACCAGAGATTAATACGGTCAGTAACCATGTCCCAATCAGCATCCCGCTAAGATCCCAGCCAATTGGTGCCAGTGCCCCCAGGGCTGTTGCGACCCCTTTACCGCCACGAAAGTGGAAGAAGATGGGGTAGATATGGCCGAGGCAGGCGGCGATGCCAATGATACCGAGCAGGAACGGGTTGAGACCAATCCAGTAGCTTAGCCAGACCGGCAACATGCCCTTGAGGATATCGCAGACCAGTACCATGGCGGCTGCGCCACGCCCGCCAAGGCGCAGGACATTGGTGGCTCCCGGATTGCCGGAGCCACTGTCCCTGGGGTCCGGCAGGCCGTAAAGTCGGCAGATCAGTACGGCGCTTGATATAGAACCAAGCAGATAGGCGGCAATAATGATCAGAAGCGCGAGTGGTGTCATGCAAAATTCCAGTTGCTGGTGACAAAGTATTGCTGGTAAATAAGTATCGTCTTTACGCCAGGTCTGACCCTGAGTTTCATTCCGCTTTGGCACAATGACTGTGGTATAGTGCTTGCGACCTGCTTACGGCGTTATGCCGAGCAAGGGATGAATGTCATCATTTTTGACGATTACGACCTGATAATACGCGTTTTTGCTCAAATTAGGTATCCGACCTCTAACAAAATTAGCGATTGAACATGGATTCAGTATTTATCGAACATCTTGAGGTTATCGCCACTATTGGGGTGTATGACTGGGAACAGACTATTAAGCAGAAGCTTGTGCTTGACCTGGAAATGGCGCACGACAACCGTCCTGCGGCCGAGAGTGATGATGTGGCCTATGCCCTGGACTACGCCGCGGTTAGCGAGGCGGTGACCGAACATATTCAGGGCGGCCGCTTTTTGCTGGTCGAGCGTGTGGCCGAGGAAGTTGCCGGCCTGATCATGACGAAATTTTCAGTGCCGTGGATCCGGGTTCGGGTCACCAAGCCAGGAGCAGTGGCCAACGCCCGCGGAGTCGGGGTGCTGATCGAGCGAGGCAGCAAGTGATCACCGCTTATATCAGTCTTGGGTCTAACATCGACCGCGAATACCATATTCGTGTCGCTATTACCGAACTGAAAAAACTGGGCACCGACTTTCGGGTATCACAAGTTTTTGAAGCCGAGCCTGTCGGCTTCTGTGGACCGAACTTTTACAACTGCGTTGCTGCTATCAATACGTCATTGTCGCTTGATAAGCTGCAGCAGAGCCTGAAGCAGCTTGAGCTGCAGTACGGACGGGCGCCAGATGCCCGGAAAAACCAGAGCCGGACCCTGGATCTGGATATCTTGCTGTTTGGTGACGTGGTACAGGCCGAGGCCCCGGTGCTGCCTCGGGCTGACTTGTACAAGTTTGCCTTTGTTTTACGGCCTATGATGGAGCTATGTCCGGATCTGGTTATTCCCGGTGACGGTCGGACCATTGCACAGCTATGGCATTCTTTTGAACCCTCTCAGGCTCTCTGGCCTGTAGAGCGGATTGCATGTTGAAGGATAAATGATGAGTCATTTTGAAGCCTTTGTGTTGGCGCTTATCCAGGGGCTGACCGAGTTTTTGCCGATTTCAAGCTCGGCCCACCTTATTCTGCCTTCCGAGGTGTTTGGCTGGGACGATCAGGGGCTGGCTTTTGATGTCGCGGTACATGTCGGCACGCTGGCGGCTGTCATTCTGTATTTTCGCAAGGAAGTTATTGCATTGCTCGGGGCCTGGGTCGGCTCTATTTTTCAGGGCAGGCGCTGTGCGGAAGCTAAGCTGGCCTGGATGATCGTGCTGGCGACGATCCCAGCCTGTCTTTTCGGCCTGTTCATGAAAGACATCATCGAGCTTTATTTGCGCTCGGCCTGGGTGATTGCGGCGACGACCATCTTCTTTGGTTTGTTGCTATGGTGGGTCGACAGCCGGGCAACCCAGCAGGACAATGAATACCAGGCTGACTGGAAGCGTTCGCTGTTTATCGGTCTGGCTCAGGCGGCAGCGATGATCCCGGGCACCTCTCGCTCGGGGGCTACCATGACGGCGGCACTTCACCTCGGGTTTACCCGCGAGGCCGCTGCGCGCTTTTCTTTCCTGATGTCGATCCCGATTATTCTGCTGGCGGGTGGCTACCTCGGTACCAAGCTGGTCACCAGCGGTGAAGCGATTGAGTTTGGTGCATTGGGTATTGGCCTGGCAGTGTCATTTGTCAGTGCCTATGCGTGTATTCACGTCTTCCTGAAGCTGGTAACCCGCCTGGGGATGCTGCCGTTCGTGATCTATCGCCTGCTGCTAGGCGCTGGACTGATTGCCTTTTTGCTGAACCAGTAAGCGTAAGCCCTGAGTTAGCAACCGCAGCACTTGATGCCAATGAGAAAGCCCGACGTGATGTCGGGCTTTTTTTGATCGTATTGAGCTGGCAGGTTGCAGTTTTAGTCGTAGCTGGCCAAACACGCTTTTACCGCATCGGCGCGGTGTAGAGCCAGCTGTTCCTTGATGGCCTTGCCGGTAAAGCCCGCCTCGACGATCGGCTTGACGGCAACTTGCTGGGCGGCGGCAAAGGTAGCTTGCAGAATATCAGCCTGAATGTAAGGAGCGTTTTCATGGCCTGTTCGTCCGCGAACATCGGCTCGGCAGCACAGGGCCAGCTGTTTGATCCGTTCTGGCTTACGCCAGGCGTCGACTTGGTCGAAGATCTTGATAAAAGTGCCAGGTCGCAACTCATTGGCATGGTGTACCTTGGTGTGCTGGGCGCAGACCATCAGTGCCGTGTCACGGTACTCGTTGGGGATCCGGAGCCGCTGGCAGAGCGATTTGATGGCACCAATACCTGTCTGACAGTGCATTTTGTGGCTTGGCCATTCTTCGGCTGGGGTCAGGGCCTTACCGAGATCATGTATCTGGGCTGCAAAGCGAACGGCTGTATCCGTACTGAGCTTGGCGGCTTGCTCGGCAACTAATAGGGTGTGCAGGCCGGTGTCGACTTCCGGGTGCCATTGCTCGGGTTGCGGTACGCCAAACAGGGCGTCGATTTCAGGCATGATGACACCAAGGGCCCCGCACTGGCGCAGTACTTTGAGAAATATCTCCGGATTTTCAGACGACAGGGACTTTTCCCACTCTTTCCAGACCCGCTCGGGGGTAAGAGCGGAAAGCTCGCCGGCCACGACCATATCCTGCATCAGGGCTAGCGTCTCCGGTGCAACCGTAAAGCCCAGGTGGGCAAAGCGGGCGGCAAAGCGGGCGACCCGAAGGACTCGCAGCGGATCTTCGACAAATGCCGGTGAGACATGACGCAGCTGCTTGTCGAGCAAATCCTGATGACCGTTGTAGGGATCAATCAGCGAGCCGTCATCGGCCTGGGCGATGGCATTGACGGTGAGATCCCGTCGCATCAAATCCTGTTCAAGCGTGACGTCCGGGGCGGAGTGGCAAATGAAGCCGGTATACCCCTTGCCCGATTTTCGTTCAGTGCGGGCGAGGGCAAATTCTTGTTTGGTCTTTGGGTGGAGGAAGACCGGAAAGTCACCGCCGACCTGGCTATAGCCCAGATCGAGCATTTGCTGAGGCGTCGCCCCAACCACGACCCAATCTTTGTCTTTTACTGGCAATCCCAGCAGCGCATCACGAACGGCGCCGCCCACAAGGTAGGTCTGCAAGTTTCACTCCTTTTGTATAACAACAGCAAATTTGGGATATCGTACTGATATCCTTTGCATCATAGATCGCTTCAATACGGTATCAGGGTATACAATCTTGAGTAGCAAAGGTAATTTAATCATCAGAACTAGTTTTATTCTAATCTGGAACAAGAGTATCAGGCATGTACAAGGATTTCTTCGGGATCGGCGAGTCCCCCTTTTCAATTGTACCCAGCGCTCGCTTCCTCTACCTCAGTGAGCGCCACAGAGAGGCGTTAACCCATATGTTGGCCAGCTTATCCGGGGGCGGGGGCTTTGGGTTGCTAACGGGCGAAGTGGGAACCGGGAAAACTACCGTATTGCGGGCACTGGTGGCCCGCCTGCCCCAGGAGACCCAGGTTGCGATAATCCTGAACCCGGCATTGTCAGCCCATGACTTGCTGGCAACTATCTGTGACGAGCTGGGTGTCGAGTATCCGGATGATGCCAGTTACAAGGTTCTGACGGATAAGATTTACCAGCATTTGCTGACCAACCATAGCGAGGGCAAGCAAACCCTGCTGCTGGTCGACGAGGCGCAGCACCTGATGCCGGATGTCCTCGAGCAGCTTCGTCTGTTGACTAACCTGGAAACTGACAGCCGTAAATTGTTGAAAGTAGTGCTGGTCGGCCAGCCAGAGCTGCAGCAGTTGCTGCAACAGGAGCGGCTGCGCCAGCTGGCGCAGCGGATCACCTCTCGTTACCATCTGCTGCCGCTGACGGCGGAAGAAGTGGATGAATACATTAACTATCGCCTGAGAGCCGTTGATTGCCTGTATGCTGTGTTTGATCCTGCGATGACACGCCAGATCGCCAAGGCAACAAACGGTATTCCACGCCTGATCAACCTGGTGTGCGACAAAGCCATGCTACTTGCCTGCCAGCAGGCAACGCATCAGGTTAACAAGGCGATAGTCAGCCAGGCCTGTGAGGATGTGCTGAGCTGGCAGCTGCCAACGACTGACAGGATGAAAGTGAATACCGGCGGCGGAAATGGCAGCCGGGCCGCTACCTGGGGAAGTGCCCTGATACTTGGCGGGGTATTATCAGCGGGTTTGTGGTATTGGCAGGGGCAATCTCAAGAATCACCAGTAGCTGTTGTCCCTGCAGTACCAGAAGCCCAGCCTTCAGTTGCTCAGCCAGAGCCAGTCGCAGCGGTAATTGCCCCTCAGGTTCAGGCGGCTAAACCGGAACCGGTAGTGGTCGATCTGGCAGCCAAATGGCAGCAAATGATGGAGCAGAGCCGCTCCGAAAGAAAGGCCATGCAGACCTTATATCGTCTGTGGGGCTATGAAACCCGTCTGAATCAGGCCAACTGCGAAACCAGTCAGCGAGTTGAGCTGAGCTGTCATCAGGGCAAGATCAGCCTGGAGCAACTCAGTATTATCAACCGCCCCGTTATCGTGCCGTTGCAGGAAGACGGAAAGCCGCTCTTCTATGCCGTGGTATATGCCCTGGATCAGGACAGCGTCGAGTTGTTACTGGGAGAGGAGCGCATTGCGGTCAGTTATGACTGGCTAGAGCAGCGCTGGCAGCAGGAGTACACCCTGTTGTGGCGGCCTCCACTGGGGGACAAGACCACGATTCGCTATGGCCAGCAGGGCCCGCGGGTTGTGTGGCTGAATCAGCAACTGAGCTTGTTGCTGGGCGAGAAGATCACCCGGGACGATCGGTTTGATCAGGTGCTGCTGGATAAGCTTCGCCGCTTTCAGCGGGCTCAGGATCTGAGCGCGGATGGCATTGCCGGGCCCCGAACCCTTATGGTTATTGATTCGGCATTGAACTTGCCGGGACCGACGCTGCAACCGGAGAGAAGTTAATGTCCAATTTACTCAATGCTATTGCCCAGTCTGATCAGCAAAATCAGTTGCAGCCTTCGTTGGCGAGCAGGCCTGTGCGCCAGACAGCGAGAGCCCGCCGTGTTCCGTCATGGCTGTTGCCTGCCGTGCTGGTGTTAACACCGATTGCGGCAACACTGGCATACATGCAGTATACCCAATCTTCCTTTTCGGCTGCTGTTATGCCTATTCGGGAAAACAAGGTGGCGGAGACTGTGGCTACAGCGACCAGGCCAGTTGTCATGACCGAGCCGCAGGTTGTAAGAGCGGAACCAGCCTTGCCGGCAGCAACTATGATGACAACAACCGTGCAGGCAGCAACTAAGCCAAGCCCTGTGCCACAGATATTGGGTGAGGGAGAATCGCAAATTCATTTCTTGCCATACCCTGAGCTGCGAACCGAGCCGTTACCGTCGCTAAATCGCCAGTTGGCCAGCCAGACGCTTGCTGTACCGCCGAGTTCAGGGCGTGCGGGTGGCAACGTCGAGGAGCCAAAGATTATCTCCTCCGAGCCGAGAGAAACGGAGTGGGGGCTGGACGGACTCGATTATTCGGAGCTATCACCACAGCTTGCACAGCAGTTGAAGTCCGCGATTGCCGCGACGGATAACTTGCCGGTTGATATACCGCCCGAGCCGGAGGAAATCGCTGCGCCCGTTATAGAGGCCGTGGCACTTGGCGAGTTGCCGGCTTCGGTACAAAACCGTATTCCGCCACTGAATTTTGAAACCCATATCTACTCGTCGGTTGCCAACAGCCGCTGGGTCAAGGTGAATGGTCGCGAGGCCTTCGAGGGTGACGAGATTGCACCGGGGGTGGTGCTGCGTCGGATAGAGCCGAGACAGGTTGTGTTTGACTTCGAATCCTACCTGATCGAAATGCCTGCTCTCTCGGAGTGGTAAAAGAGAATACCGGAGACAAAAAATGGCAGCCAATGGCTGCCATTTTTTTAGAATGTTATTTATTCGGAGCTTATGCCCAGCCGTTGTTACGCTTGCGGCGGCGCGGAATCAGGTGCGGCAGGATCAGGCCAAATAGCAGGCCAGCTCCAGCAACCATACCGCCGTAGGTGAACCACTTCATCAGCAAGTCATCTTTCTGGGTATCAATCTTGGCGCGCAGCTCACGAATTTCAGTCTGTGAGGTCATCAGCTGTTCGTTTAGCTGGCTGTTTTGCGATTCTAGCTCGGTAATTTGCTCGGTGCGCATTTGCAGCGAGTTTTGCAGGCTCTTGGTCTTTTCATCACCGGACATCTGGGCATCTGCTAACGCTGCTTTGACTTCTGTCAGCTCTTTTTCAAGCGCAGGTACACGCTCTTTCAGGCCAACCTGACCAGAGATAAAGTCGGAATTAACCCAACCGGTACGCCCGCGGCTGTCAGTGATTTTGCTGAAGCCATTTTCCTTGTTGACTTCCAGCAAGGTGACCTTGGTGCCTGCATTGACACTGCCCATAATACGGAATTGCGTACTAGGGCCGCGATGCATATAGGTAAACAGGTCGTCAGAAATGTAACGAATCTGTTCAGCTTTCGCCGGCAGGGTTGCCGCGGCGCAAG
>NZ_JAKRFQ010000513.1 GCF_022347985.1 Photobacterium sp. OFAV2-7 | reverse complement strand
TTGAAATCGGTGTAATGGTTGAAACACCAGCTGCGGCAGCGATTGCTCACCACCTGGCCAAAGAAGTTGCCTTCTTTAGTATTGGTACTAACGACTTAACCCAGTATACTCTTGCAGTTGACCGTGGTAATGAGCTGATTTCTCACTTGTATAACCCGCTATCACCCGCTGTACTGAATGTGATTAAGCAAGTAATTGATGCTTCTCACAAAGAAGGTAAGTGGACAGGTATGTGTGGCGAGCTTGCTGGTGACGAACGTGCTACCCTATTGCTACTAGGTATGGGGCTGGACGAATTCAGCATGAGCGGGATTTCAATTCCACGCATTAAGAAAGTTATCCGAAACGCTAACTTTGCTGATGTTAAAGCTATGGCAGAACAAGCGCTTGCGATGCCAACAGCAGCTGAAATCGAAGCACACGTAGAAAAATTCATCGCAGAAAAGACCATCTGCTAATATAGCTGCAGATAGAATAACAACGCTTAGGAGCAACGATATGGGTCTGTTTGACAAATTGAAGAAGCTGGTTTCTGATGACAACAACGAAGCTGGTGCAATCGAGATTATTGCACCACTTTCTGGTGAAATCGTAAACATCGAAGATGTGCCAGATGTTGTTTTCGCAGAGAAAATCGTTGGTGATGGTATCGCTATCAAACCTGCTGGCAACAAAATGGTTGCACCAGTAAACGGTACTATCGGCAAGATCTTTGAAACTAACCACGCTTTCTCTATTGAGTCCGACGATGGTATCGAACTATTCGTTCACTTCGGTATCGACACAGTTGAACTGAAAGGTGAAGGATTCACTCGTATCGCCGAGGAAGGCCAAACTGTTAAAGCTGGCGACACAGTCATCGAATTCGACCTAGCTCTTCTAGAAGAGAAAGCGAAATCAACTCTGACTCCTGTTGTTATCTCTAACATGGACGAAATCAAAGAGCTAAACAAGCTTTCTGGCGCAACGACTGTGGGTGAAACTCCAGTACTACGCATCAAAAAGTAAGGCTATTTAGTCTTTGTAAAAAACGCAGCCCTTGGGCTGCGTTTTTTTATACCTGAGAGTCCGGGCTCTCATTCCAACAGCGAGAGGCTCCCCCTCGCTGTCTGATTGGAAGCAGGCCCTACAGGCTTTGTAACATCTCGGCCGACGGTGCGAAGAAGTAAGCTCCAGATACCGCTTTGGTAAACCGTAGCATCGTATCTGTCTTGCCGTCTGTCTCTCCGTACATGCTCTCCAGCATGGCTTTGAAGTTATGCTGAGTGTGGCAGTAAGCGATAAACAACAGGCCGTGGTCACCGGTCACCGTACCATACGGCAGGCTATGGCGTACGATCTTCAGGCCCTTGCCTTCTTCTTTGATATCGACACGGCCAACGTGAGAGTTTGCCGGTACATCATCCAGTTCAATGGAATCAGGTTTGGTACGGCCAATCACCTTCTCCTGGGCCTCGACACTAAGACGGTGCCACGCAGGTAAGTTGTGGACAAAGCGCTGGACCATCACAAAGCTACCGCCGGCAAAATCACCCTCTTTGATCAGTGCAACATCACTGCGTGACTCCAGGGTTTTTGGGTTTTCCGTGCCATCAATAAAGTCAGTCATGTCACGGGAATCCAGGTACTTATAACCATAGGTCTCATCGAGTACTTCGACAGCGTCAGCAATCGGCTGCAAGAACTGGCGCAGTACATAGAAATTCAAGTCATGGCGGCTAGAATTCACATGCAGAAGAAGATCGCCACCGGTAGACGGAGCCGTTACCTCACCCTCACCCAAGGGACGAAAATCGTCAAACTCGGCAGGAGTTCCCTTATCGAGGGATTGCCAGAAGGACTTGCCAAAAGCGACACTTGCACGCAAGTTTGCATCTGCCTGCTGTTCATTCAACGTTGCCAGGCTCTGGTGAAGGCTCTGACACTGCTGAATAACCGCTCGCTTATCTCCTACAATCTTCATAACGACATACAGGGCAAAAGGGCCGGCTTCCGGCAAGATTGCAGGTTGTGCGATAGCCATATTATTCTCCTAATTAGCCAATATTCTAAAAAACATTTGATTTTATCGCGCTTCTATAGCCCGAACTTGATCATGGTCATTGCTCTCATTAAATCACATCCCCTCTTTACTTCACCGCATTAGTTCACCAAAATTGGCTCCGGACAAAATAAACCAGCAGTTGCATATTGTGAAAATAATTCCATCCCTGCTTCTCTCCATATACCTGATGATACTCGCGATGCCTGCAGCGGCACTCGAAAGTGTCTCACTGCAATTGCGCTGGCTGCATCAGGCGCAGTTTGCCGGGTTTTATATGGCAAAGGAAAAAGGCTTCTATCACGATGCCGGGCTGGATGTATCCATTAAAGCTGGCGGCAACAACAAAGTCCCCATCAAGGAAGTGCTAGAGAAAAAAGCTGAATTTGGTGTCGGCAACACCGAGGTACTCGTCGCCTACGGACACGGTTTTCCTCTCACAGCGCTCGCTGCCATTTTCCAGAACTCCCCGTCAGTTCTCGTCGCCAAAGCCAACAGTGATATTCAAACTATTCATGATTTAGTCGGTAAACGAGTGATGATGTTCTCGGGAACCGAGGATGCAGAGCTAATTGTACTACTATCTCGCAATAACATCGCGCTGTCTGATCTTGAACAGGTAACAACTTCCGCCAATATCGATGATTTACTCAACGATCAGGTTGACGTGTTTAACGGCTACCTCACCAACGAACCCTTCTATTTGCAGGAACACGGTGAACAAGCACTGATATTCAGCCCTGCTGAATACGGGGTTAATTTTTATAGCGATGTGATCTTTACCCACCAGGACTTTGCCGACAGCAACCCCGAAACCGTTGAGCGCTTTCTCAGCGCCAGCCTGCAGGGCTGGTATTATGCGCTCACCCATCTTGATGAGACCCTTGATGTTATAGAGCAGCAATACCACCCTCAGAAATCCCGGGCGAACCTGGCTTACGAGCTGGAAACGGCAGCACAACTGATCATGCCCGAGCTGATCGAAATTGGCCATATGAACCCCAACCGCTGGCAAACTATCGCCGACGAGCTGGCCAAGCTCAATATCATTCCTACCACCACCCTAGACAGCCACTTCCTCTATCCACTCCGTACTGAACTTACCTGGCAAGATATTAAGCTGTGGATACAGCTGGGAGCACTGCTGCTGTTCGTCACATCATTGGCTGCCGGGTACTTCTCTTATGTCAACCGCCAGCTCAAACTGGAAATTTCTCGGCGGATAGAGGCAGAGAAGAAAGCCGAGGAGATGGCCAGAAAAGATACCCTGACCGGCATCGCCAACCGCTATGCCCTGATCGAAGAGCTACATCGCGTCGTCAATGGGATCAAGCCGCGACAAGCCAACCCGGCCTTGCTATTTATCGATCTTGATGATTTCAAGCGGGTCAATGATACCTACGGACACCATGCCGGCGACCGGGTACTGCAGCAGTTTTGTTTTCGAATTGACGCTTTGCTCACTGACGGGCAAAGTTTTTTTTCCCGGCTCGCGGGTGATGAGTTTGTGATTTTGCTCAATACTACTTCCAAAAGCGATGCCAGAGAGCTGGTGGAAAAGATTTCATCGGTTGCCCGCAAAATATTTACCGTTGGCCCCCACAAAATCCAAATCGGTGCCAGCGTGGGTATCAC
>NZ_JAKRFQ010000512.1 GCF_022347985.1 Photobacterium sp. OFAV2-7 | reverse complement strand
ACTCCCGGCACCATCACCAAAGGTCACACCCATATACGCGATAGCATTGATTTAAAGCGAATCATGATCATGGTGTGGCTAGCGACTTTCCCTGCCCTATTTTGGGGAATGTACAATATCGGTAACCAGGCCATTATCGCACTAAGTGCTATCTACTCTCCTGAACAGATAGTAACGCTTGCCGAAACCAACTGGCATTATGCGACAAGCCTTGCGCTTGGCGGATCTCTCGCCGACAGTGCAGGATGGGGCAGCCGCCTGTTATTGGGAGCTGCCTACTTCCTGCCAATTTATCTCACCGTTTTTATCGTCGGTGGTTTTTGGGAAGTTCTTTTCGCAGTTATACGCAAACATGAAATCAACGAAGGCTTCTTCGTCACTTCAATCTTATTTGCCCTCATTGTCCCACCCACCACTCCGTTGTGGCAAGCAGCTTTGGGGATCACCTTCGGTATTGTTGTTGCCAAGGAAGTCTTCGGGGGAACAGGTCGAAACTTTATTAATCCCGCACTCGCCGGGCGGGCTTTTCTCTACTTTGCCTATCCAGCACAACATTCTGGCGGCTTAGTCTGGGTCGCAGCCGATGGCTACACCGGTGCAACAGCGCTCAGTCAGTGGGCCGAAAGCGGTCCCTCGGCACTGATTCACAACGCAACCGGCGACTCAATTAGCTGGATGGACGCATTCATTGGCAATATACCCGGTTCTATTGGCGAGGTATCTACACTGGCACTGCTCATCGGCGGTGTCATGATTATTGCCATGGGTATTGCCTCATGGCGCATTGTTACCGGTGTTTTCCTGGGAATGGTCATCACCTCGACACTGTTCAATCTCATTGGTTCAGAGACTAATCCTATGTTTTCAATGCCGTTTTGGTGGCACCTTGTGCTAGGCGGGTTTGCATTCGGGATGTTCTTTATGGCCACCGACCCGGTTTCTGCAGCCTTTACCGACAAAGGGAAATGGGCATTTGGTGTGCTGATTGGAGTTATGACTGTTCTGCTTCGAGTGGTAAATCCGGCCTACCCTGAAGGCATCATGCTCGCAATACTCTTTGCCAACCTCTTTGCACCGATATTTGACTTTTTTGTCACTCAGGCCAACATCACAAGGAGAAAACGCCGATCCCACTTCTTATAGTTAGTCTCGTGGTTTCTCTGGCATTCAACTAAATTACATGCCAGAGGAACCGATTCTCAATATAACAATACTCATATAGGTTATCAGGCCATTCCCTCGACAAAAATAACCGGATCCTGATAACTGATCGCCATCCCTTCATCCATAAGCTCTTCGATGATATCGTCATTCATTTCGACAAACGCTTCACTCAGAATATCGCAAATCACCTCCCCTCCCGGTGTCAAAGCCAAGGCTGAGAACCAGGGTTTTAGCCTGATCTTTCCTTGCAGCACGTGATGAAGGTTCAGCATGTCTTTACGAGCAATATTCACAATGCTGTTTGCCAGGCCGGTCGCTATCCCCATAGAACGATATTCAGGCAATACATAGACAGTATGCAAAGAGAGCTCATAGCAGAGCTCTGATGAATGAAACGGAAAGCGATGATCTTCGATATAACGACTAAAAAGTGCCGTAGCAATCAGCTCGTCATGGCGATAAACAAGCAGTGCAACATCATTATCTGATTGATACCGGCGTTGAAAAGGTGCTTCCAACAGGCTTGATTCTCCTGCAAAGGTACTCATGCCGTCATTGCCATTCAGCACCTGGATTTCATAACTGGCTTCAGCAAGCGGTTTAAGAACCGTCACCCCGTCAGGTAGCCCCAAGGGTTCTATTACCCCCTCTAGAGTCAATGCAGGTAGCGACAATAATCTCACCTGCTCATAAAAAGAGCCTGCACGGTGGCCTGTCGGTTTTAAAAGTCCGAATGCATCAATTAGGAATACATCTTCACAATTATCATCAGCATGTATATCAACAACATACCATTTTTGCTTTTTATTAAGCTCCAACTCTAACGCCCATTGAACAACTTGTTGCCAACGGGAATAAGATTGAATTAATTGAAATGACGTTTCTTCCAGATGATAAACCTGATAACGATCTTGTTGCATTACATAAAACCTTGCCAATGAAAATAAGCAATCATTTGATTATTTATCATATCAAAGTTAACCAAGCTCATCGCATGGCATTAAGCAAAGTTGTGAAGTATGAGTTATTCGGTGAGAAATTTTGAGATTATAGCGACAATATTTTGGCAGTTACCTGACAATATTTTGACATCAAAAAATTGACAAAAAAAAGTCTTATTAAAGACAAAATAATTACTATATTTAATTCAATACATTGAAATTTAAACAACAAGTTTGGGATCAACATCACCTCATAAAAGGCACATGAAATATTGATAATTTATATTACATTGACTAAAGTCAGCAATGTCAGAGCAATGTCAGAAACAATAAAAACATTAGTGATTGCCATAAGGCTAACCGAAATAATAACAGCAAGGATGCTTATGAAGTAATAACTCTATTTTTATTCGTTATTAAAGACTCCATTATTATTTACTCAATAAATTTATAACAATATTAAGCAGTTAATGAAAAAATTACTTTTTATATTATTAGTAGTCGCCTCACAAAGCGCAATGGCATTCAGTGACAGACCTACCGCTGATATGGTTTTGGTTAAGAAAGCCGAACGAAAAATGTTCCTGATAAAAAACGATACCATCTTTCGTGAATATAATATCAGCCTAGGTAAGCAACCTGTTGGTCATAAGCAAAAACGGGGTGACAACCGGACACCAGAAGGACTATATACGCTCGATTTCAGAAACAGGCAAAGTAAGTTCCATCTGAGTTTGCATATCGATTATCCCAACCAGCAAGACAGATTGAGAGCTCAGCAACTCGGTGTTGATCCGGGCGGAGATATCTTTATTCACGGCCTGCCAAACGGAAAGAACATGCCCCTTGTTTATGAGGGTGTCGACTGGACCCGAGGCTGTATTGCAGTAAACAACCCGCAAATCAGAGAAATTGCCCAATACGTGTCAGACGGTACACCTATTCGAATAGCACCATAACCAGTCACTACTTAAGGATAGCTCTCCGTCCTCCAGAAGGATTGGAGTAAGGAGAGTTATCACAACCATCGTTATGCTTGCCTCACCTTATGGTTGCGTCACACGCCCATCCAGCGCAACGCGCAAGCTCTCTTCATATGACAAAGGCTTGGAGAAAAAGTATCCCTGAAGTTCTTCGACCTTCAACCCCTGTAACGTTTTCTTTTGCTGCTCGGTTTCGACCCCTTCAGCCACCATTTTAAGCCCGAGAGCCTTCGACATGCTCACCACACTGCTAATGAGAATTTCCCCTTGGTCATCGACACCAATCCGCTTGACAAAGTTTTGATCCAGCTTGACGACATCAAGCGGAAACTCGCACAGTGAATTCAACGCTGAGTAACCGGTTCCAAAGTCATCAAGTGCCAACTTGACCCCCATGTTTTTGATTACCTGCATACGGTGAATAACCTGCTTGGTCGATCCTATCAACATACTTTCGGTTATTTCGATCGTCAGATTCTCAGGCTCAATCTGATGTCGCTCAAGCACAGACTGTATCTGGTGAAGTAGCTGGGAATGTGAAAAATGCGGACTCGACAAATTCACATGCACCGATAGCGGCGCCAAACCTTTTT
>NZ_JAKRFQ010000511.1 GCF_022347985.1 Photobacterium sp. OFAV2-7 | reverse complement strand
GGCTACATCAATGTTCACAACAACATTTTCCGGTGAAGAAAGACAGCAACAAGAGTGGTGGAATTCTAGCTGATTTTAGGCGACGGTTATACCGAAAAATCACATATCAGTACAATAAATCACAAAAAAAGGCTGAATAGTCAGCCTTTTTTAAGTGTTTGTTAAAACAAGGTTTTACTGGAAAAGACCCAAGTTTTCTTTTGCGTATGCTTCAAATTCAGTACAGCCGCCGACATGTTCCTGGTCGATGAAAATCTGAGGAACGGTTTCTACAGGTTTACCGACTGTTTTTTCAAGATCAGCCTTGCTGATGCCCTCGGCATGGATGTCGACATAACGGTAGTTGAAGTCTTCACGATCTTCTTTCAGCGTGTCTGCCAGCTCTTTGGCACGAACACAGAATGGGCAGCCCGGACGACCGAAAATAACAACGAACATAATCTCTCTCCTTTATTCTGATGCGGTAACTATATCGTGACTGGATGTGATGAGAAAGTGGGATTTATCTCTTGCTGTGATAGATAAAACCGATTGATAGCGAGTTTTCGCTAACAAGGGTGAAAAGGGCGGAAACGAACGAAGTGTGATGAGGTAGTGATTATGGCTGACAAGTACCACGTTCTCGGCAAAATGTTGCTCAGAATCAACATTGCACTCCTTCTAGCGGGCACACTCGATGATAATGAAATAATTCAATAGTGTAATGGAGTGCCTATGTTCCAGTTTATGACGTCTACTCGGATCATATTCGGAGAAGGAGCCCTGAATAATTCACTGTCCTCGCTCAATCAGTTTGGCTATAGCGTCTTGCTGGTGACCGGCAGAGACAGCCAGCGGGCCGATCCGGTGATCAGTTATCTCAAGCAGCAGAATATGCGGTATCAGCAGGTTGCCGTTCATGGCGAGCCGCTGATAGCGATGATCGAAGAAATGGCCGCGATGGGACGTAAGTTCCGGCCGGATATGGTGCTGGCGATTGGTGGTGGCAGTGTGCTGGATGCCGGTAAGGCGTTGGCGGCGATGATCCCGAATCAGGGCAGTGTGTATGACTATGTCGAGGTGGTCGGGCGAAACGTACCGTTGCAGGCCAAGCCCATTCCGTTTATTGCGGTTCCGACCACAGCCGGAACCGGATCGGAAGTCAGCAAGAATGCCGTGCTCCGGTCGGCCCAGGAAAACGTCAAGGTCAGCCTGCGGAGCCCGGATATGCTGGCAGATCTGGCGATTGTCGATCCGACGCTTACTTACGGGATGGATCCGGTTATGACGGGCTGTTGCGGGATGGATGCCTTCAGCCACCTGATGGAAGCCTATGTGTGCGGTGATCCTAATCCGTTGACCGATATGGTGTGTGAAGAAGGGCTGCGCCGTTTGTCCGGGGCGATCCTGGCAGCCAGTGAGGATGATGATCCTCGTGCTCGTGCCGATATGTCATTTGCGGCGATGCTGGGTGGAATGGCCCTGGCAAATGCTAAGCTCGGGGCTGCCCACGGGCTGGCATCTGCACTTGGCGGTCGCCTTGATGCTCCCCACGGGTTGATCACAGCCCAACTTTCTCCGTATGTGATGCAGGAGAATGTACTGGCAGCCAGGGAAGCCGGCAGGGCTGATGTGCTGAACCGCTACCGTCAGCTTGCATGTATCCTGACGGGCAGAATGAATGCCGAAATCATTGACGGCATTCTATGGACCAAGCGGACCCTGAAGCGGCTGAATCTCCCCCCGATTTCGGACTATGGCCTGTGCAATGTCATGTTCAATGAAGTTGCCGAAGATGCGCTGTTGTCGAATGCCATCAAAGGTAATCCGCTGCCACTAAACAAAGCGCGATTGTTGAGTATCCTGGAGCAGATTTGTAACTGTTGTCCGCAAAAGCAGCCAACAGAGCTAGATTCTGCTGATAGGTTGGATAATTAACCGGCAACTTTGATTCCATCTTGACAGAAGCTTAATGATAGAGGTGATTAATCTGTGTTACATTGCGCAGCAATTTTAAATAATCTCTTGTGTGATAAGGATATCCATGAATCAGACCATTGAGACTATTCTCCAGCACCGTTCAATCCGTAAGTTTACGGAACAGCCTGTTTCTGCAGAGCAGTTATCGGCCATTCTTGACAGTGCGATTGCTGCCTCATCGTCTAGCTTCATTCAGTGTGTCAGCATTATCCGGGTGACGGAAACGGACAAACGTGAACAACTGGCCGAGTTCGCCGGTGGTCAGCCCTATGTTGCCTCGGCAGCCGAGTTTTTGGTGTTTTGCGCTGATTTCCAGCGTCATCAGCAAATTCATCCCGAGGCGCAGTTGGGTTTTACAGAGCAGACTCTGATTGGCGCTGTGGATGCGGCCTTGATGGCGCAAAATGCGATGGTGGCGGCTGAATCATTGGGATTAGGCGGGGTGTACATCGGTGGAATTCGTAATAATCCTGATGGCGTTTCGAAATTATTGTCACTTCCGCACCACGTGATCCCATTATTTGGATTATGCTTGGGATATCCGGCGCAACATCCTGAATTGAAGCCAAGATTGCCTCAGTCAATGATTGTGCATCAAAATAGCTACCGGGCCGAGCTGGATAAAGCGCAGCTTGCGCATTATGACAATGAGGTACGCGAATATTATCGAACCCGTACTGGTGGTAACAAAGAAACTTCGTGGTCTGAGCAAATTACAGCAACATTGAATAAAGAGGCTCGGCCATTTATGAAGGACTTTATCAATACTAAAGGTTTTAGCGTTAAATAGTAACAAGACAGAACTAAAGGGCTGAAATTGAGTCCAAAATACTAATTAGCGTATTTGCTTAGATACTGGTTGGCACTATTTCCCTGCCATTTTAGGGCGCGAAAATAGTGCTTCGCAGAGAGGCTACCAGAGACTTACTGCCATCTTCAGGGTGGTTTTAACCAGTATTGTCATTTGCAAATTTTAACAGCGGAATGAGATATGAAACAATTTGGGAAAGTGGCTTGTATTATTTGCCTTGCCACTTTACTGAGTGCTTGCCAAAGCACACCAGAGGGTGAAGAAGGAGTTTCATCTCAGATACATACCGAAAATCTTTTTCAGGGTGCCCTGAAAGCACACCAAATCTGGCAAAAAAAGCTGGAGGGTACCGAGCAGCTGAAAGTCTATTCACCCGATAAGTATGCCTTAATGATGTCGAGCTGGGAAAAGGCGGATTCAATTTTTCAGGAGTTTAAAGATTCGCCAGAGGTGGCATTCAAAAGCTATTCGCTGTTTTCATCATCGACCTACCTTGATCGTTTTTATGAAGACGTTATCGTGTTGGAACAGAGCTTAAAGGAACTCGAGCATTTAAAACGTGTGGCGGATGATGTGCTCGAACCGGCAATTACTCAGATGGGCTACCTGAACTCGATCGATGCCCGCCAGTATTTTCGCAGTGAGTATGTCAGGCTGACACGGTTTTACGCCAAGTTATTTCGCTTGGTAGAAAATAGTGAATTAAGCGATGCCAAAGAAGAACAGGAAGAATTTCTAGAACGTGCGCATAGCTTAGAAATACGGACAATTAAGAAGACCTACATTTCACCTCAGGAAGATGCGTTGCGAAAGCTGCGGCGTGAAGATGTTAAATACTATGCGCCTGTGAGTTATGCCAGAGTCGAGGCGGAGATTTTGAAAGGCAAGGAGCTGGTTGAACGCGCTCCCAGAGCCTTTGA
>NZ_JAKRFQ010000510.1 GCF_022347985.1 Photobacterium sp. OFAV2-7 | reverse complement strand
GATCGGCATTAATCGGCAGCAATTTAACCGATATTTAAATGGTGACAATTGTCCTCGAAGTTACAATATGCGCCAGATTTGTGATTATTTTGGCTTGAGTAAAGCAGAATTATCATTACCCCATGATCAATTTGTTTCATTGGTGAATAGCCGGGCAGACGGGAATACCCAAGCATTGCACCACCCTTTCTCATCGCATATTAGTCAGTTAAGTGAACAAAATAACGAAATGTTCGAACCCTATCTGGGTTATTACTACGAGTATTATTATTCGATGTCCTCACCAGGAAGCATTCTCAAAGGGTTGGTTTGTATTGAGCGCAAGCAAGGTGGGATCTACCATCAACGTACTGAGCGACTCACGGCTGAGGGCGAATTTGGTCAAACCAGTTATTGTAAGTACCAGGGCATGTCTTTTTTCCTCAATGACAGGATTTTTCTGGTTGATTATGAGTCATTAACCCAGAACGAAATTGTGGAAACGATCCTCTTCCCTAGCTTTCAGCACCGGGTCTCTCTTCTGGAAGGAATGAAAATTGGTGTGGCTGCATCGGGAGCGAGAACGCCGATGTCGACCAAGGTTGTCTTCGAGTATTTGGGAAAGAATATTGATGTGCTCAAAGCGCTGAAGAAATGTAGTCTCTACACCAGTGATTCAGAGAGTATCAGTGCCAATATCAGAAGCAAACTATAGCCGATACTACGGTATGGCTGCGCCTTCTGCTGAGAAATTAATAATGAAGGCGTTTTCGTTATTCAGATAAATGACCAACAGGTAAGGTTATGAACATAAGGGTTCATAACCTTTATCGTACTCTGTGCATATTGTGAACTGGCTTATCGATTAGCCCTTAAATTTATAGCCCACACCATACACAGAGGCGATCGGGGAGCTTTCTTCGCAGACGATATTAATTTTTTTTCGGATGTTTTTTATGTGGGTATCAATGTTACGGTCAGATATACCAGTTGTGTCACTGTAAACCCTGTTTAAGATGTTATCACGGGTAAACACACGCTCTACGTTGGTTAATAACAACTCAAAGATTTTAAATTCTATGGGGGTAAGCTCAACTAATTCATCTTTAAAGGAGAGCTTGTATTTGTCTGGTTCAAGTGTAAAGCCAGATTGTTTTATTACAGTGTTTGAGGCCCCGTTGAAACGACGCAATACGGCTTTAATGCGTGCGACCACCTCCCTTGGGCTAAAGGGCTTGCATATGTAATCGTCCGCACCAAACTCCAGACCAAGCAACCGGTCAATTTCTTCGTGCTTGGCGGTGACCATAATAATTGCCAGCTGGGAAAATGATCTTATCTCTTTGCAAATAGAGAGACCGTCCACATGGGGTAGCATTAAATCCAACAGCATTAAATCTACACTGTTTTCTTTCACATATTCCACTACGCCCTGGCCGCTAGATAAGTGTGTAACCCTGAATCCTTCGTTTTCACAATATGCTATCAGTACTTCAGCGATATTGGCTTCGTCTTCAACAATTAATATGTTTTTTTTGTCCATCCCTAATATATCCGGCTAATATTGAGCTAATAGAATACGTGCAGCAGATTTAGGGAAAGATATCAGATTTGGTAACAGCTTAAAAAGGTTTTTAGGCGAAGAAACAACTCTTGCGAGTATAACGAGGCTCTCAGTCAGCATGGAAGGTTTGACATTTGAAATTCTGAACAGAGTATCAAGAATGTCATTCGTACTGGTAGAACCTCTGTATGTTACCTTCCCGTTATCTAACATTCCTTAAGCTAGCGTCATCTATTCAGTGGAAACAAAAGGAATTGTGATGATCCGGTTTTTTCAATTCTTAATCGCTATCGCTTTATTGGGGATTGTCGGCTATTTTGTCATGCAAATTGAGTTTGAAGCAGAGAGCGAGCAGCCAAAGTACCAGTTTTTGATAGCGAAGTACCGGCCTGAAAGTGAAGAGTACAGAAACCTGTACCTCCATTATTCGAGTTTGGAGAGTATTCCTATGCCTGTAGGATCTTGGGAGGCGTTTAGTAGTCCAAGTCGTCACTTCATCTTGAAGATCAATGAGGGCGGAGGTTTTGTGCTTGCTGTAAACCCCAATGCCAACGATGATTCTGAGGCAGCTGTAACGGGTATATTGAATATAACTGGCCAAGCTTTCAAGGCTCACCATCTTGCTGGTTCAGCAAAAAAAATTATCCCCAAGAGCGGCCATATTGTCGTGAAACAATATTCGCCGAAGGAAATTCAGGTTATTCATCCACAATCTCTTGAGGTGATTATTTTTAGTAAAATCTAAACCCTGCGGGCGTGGTAACCTGATTTGGCCTTCGGCTTATGTTTAACCCGGTATCTGCTAAAGTCCGAATAAGTCGTCGGTATTAGAGATGTATGGGTCGAGTACAGTCGTATCCGTTATTTCTGCAGAGTAGAGAAAAGGCGTTGTAGCAACGGAAAAATCGAAGGCTGTACCATCGTCATAGGTGCCGGACATGATCGACTCTCTGAGCGTTGCCAATTTGGCCTTTTGGTCGTCGGTCAACGATGCATAGAGCTGGGTGAAGAAGTTTGCATAGTAATAATTGTTCTCGCCGTCTAACTCACCATAGATTGCAGACTTCTCCAGGACTTCGGCCAGCACCTCGGCTTTAAAATCATCCGAGGGCTCGGTCGTGGTAATGAGGCTGCGAAGAGCGGTGGAGATATCCGTCCTGGCTTTCACAATGTTAGAGGTTCCGACATACAAGTTTTCTCGTTGAATATCGACGAGGCTGGTGATTAGCGTAGCTTGGCTAGAAGAGACATATCCCTTGGAACTGTCAATCAGCGCCGCTCCTGCCGTTGCCGTCAATTGTTCGTCGATGTTGTATCCTTCAACGCCGATGGCAGGTGCATCCTTAACGTAGAAGGAACCATAGTAAGTGCCTTGTCGCTCGGGGCAAAAGTAGATATCGGCCTCTAATGAGCCGGCATACCAGCTGTAGAGATCGCCGGCGTAGGTCATTACAGCTACTGACTCATCGTGAGAAAGGCCCTGGAGTTTTTCCTTGATAAGGGTTTCGTCTACGTCTGGCCATGAGCTCCAGCCTTTACCTTTCATCTCGTCGAGGTAATCTGTTTGTGTCCAGTCCATACTCCTGAAAATGTCAGCGAAAACAGCAGCACGGTCATAGCTAATTTGACCGTCAAGCTCGTATAGCTCCCTGGATGCAGCGATGATTTCGGTGAGGTTCAATTCCGTCGTTCCGGATGGTATGTCGCCCTCCATCAATCGACGAAAAGCCTTCATCAGCGGGAAACGCTGATAGCCATACTCGTTGATTTGACTCACCTGGCTGCTAGCGAGTGTTGTCAGCATTTCCAGCTGGGAGTCATTCAGTATGGACAACACATTGTAGGCGACTTTAGTAAGGAAGCTGGTATTGTGCCCCATGCCATCAGGATCATTGTCACGCAGGTATTGGAACCCCCAGTAGTCGGCCACCTTGCCGGGAGGGAAGAATGATTGGGCTTCCAGGTTACCGGTTACCATGGCCAGCCCGGAGAATGCGAGTGTAGAGCGCTGTGCTTCATCAGAAAGGGTTTGCTCTATGGTGAAGTTATTGTTTGTGTTTTCTAAACGCTCGTAGTCCACAACCATGTTGGCCGAATCCAGAGTGATCCCTTGAATGGCCGCGTGCAGCGTATCACGATCACTTATCACATCC
>NZ_JAKRFQ010000509.1 GCF_022347985.1 Photobacterium sp. OFAV2-7 | reverse complement strand
AGATCCCTTTTAAAACCATTCTCAAGGCTATGAGCCCAACTCTGCTACTGATCCTTATTCTGATTGTCACCCGTATCCAGCAATTGGGTATCAAGGGAATGCTGACAGACAGCACACCACTATTTAACCTGAGCCTGGGCTTTAGTGATTTGAGTGTCAGCCAGGCGCTAATCATCAAACTGAGCAGTATCCTGGGCACCGAAACAAGCTGGGCATACAAGACGCTTTACGTACCCGCACTGATCCCTTTCCTACTGGTGGTACTCATCTCTATACCGGTACTAGGTATGCAGCGCAGCACGGTCAAACAAGCATTTACCGAAACAGCCAGCCGTATCAAAATGCCGTTTATTGCCCTTGTCGGCGCACTGATCATGGTTAAATTCATGATGATAGGCGGAGACAAGTCGCCAATCATGACGACCGGGCAGGCCTTCTCCAACCTAATGGGGGCCAACTGGCAGTGGGTAGCGTCCTATCTGGGTGCACTGGGTGCGTTCTTCTCAGGCTCGGCCACCGTATCCAACCTGACCTTCGGCGGCATCCAGCAGACGATTGCCATGAATGTTGCCCTACCGGAAACAACGATTCTGGCCCTGCAATCCGTCGGTGCCTCGATGGGTAACATGGTTTGTATCAACAACATCATTGCTGTTTCGACCATTTTGGGTATCGCCAACAAAGAAGGCTACATCATCAAGCGAACCGTGGTGCCTATGGTGCTTTACGGAGTGATTGTCGGCCTGGCTAGTGCCTTTGTCTAATTCGCCAAGCGAAAGTCGCAATCGGTGTTCAGCGTGAAATATCACGCTGAACACAAAGAATAACTACCACAATATAAACACGGGTAAACCGTCACTGGAGCAATATCATGAAGGTAAACTTTTTTGCCACCTGCCTGTGCGACACGGTAAAAGCCGAGGTTGCCAAAAAGTCTGTCGTGCTTTTGGAACAGCTTGGCTGCGAAATCATCTTCCCTGAAAAACAAGGGTGCTGCGGCCAACCTTCATTAAATAGTGGCTATATTGAAGGCAGCAAGCCGGCAATGAAAAACATGATTGCCGCCTTTGAAGAAAATGATCATCCAATTGTTACACCGGCTGGCTCTTGTGCAGCCTCGATCAAACGTTACCCGGAATACCTTGCCGACGAACCTGAGTGGGCAGACCGTGCTCAGAAGGTCGCTGACCGCCTGTTCGAACTGACTCAGTTTATTGTCAACGAGCTAGGTGTCGAAAACGTCGGTGCACGCCTGAAGGGCCGTGCCGTTTACCACCCTTCATGCAGCCTGATCCGCAAACTGGGCGTACGTGAAGAGCCGCTTCGCCTGCTGGCCAATGTCGAAGGCCTGGAAATGGTGCCAATCAAAAACCAGGAAACCTGCTGCGGTTTCGGCGGCACCTTCTCGGTCAAAATGTCAGAGATTTCCGGCGAGATGGTTAAAGAGAAAGTCCACCATATTAGTGCCGTCCAGCCAGAGTACCTCATTGGTGCCGATATCAGCTGTCTGATGAACATTGGTGGACGTATGACCCGCGAAGGGCGTCCAGTAAAAGTACTGCACATTGTCGATGTGCTGATGAGTCGTTAAGGGGGCGTTGTTATGTCAATGAAAACCAGCAATATCAAATTTAAAGACCGTATTGACGTCCAGATGCAAGACGACTTCATGCGCAAATCTGTTGCCAACGCTCAAGAGCGCATGTTTACCAACCGCGCCATTGCTGCCGAGAAGCTCGGCAACTGGGAAGAGTGGCGCGAGATGGGCATGGATATCCGGAATCACGTTCTAGAAAACCTAGATTATTATCTCCAGCAGCTCAGTGACAACGTTCAGAAAAACGGCGGTCATGTTTTCTTTGCCCGTACGGCTGAAGAAGCCACTGCGTATGTCGAAAACATTGTCCAGGAGAAAAACGCCAAGAAAGTCGTCAAATCCAAATCCATGGTAACGGAAGAGATTGGCCTAAACAAAATCATCGAGCGTAATGAGTGCGAAGTTGTTGAGACCGACCTCGGTGAGTATATCCTTCAGGTTGATGACTGCGATCCACCGTCTCATATCGTAGTTCCGGCTCTGCACAAAAACCGGATGCAAATCCGTGACGTGTTCAAAGAGAAAATTGACTACCAGGGCTCCGACGACCCTGAAGAGCTGACCCGCTATGTGCGCAACTATATCCGTCATGATTTCCTGGAAGCGGACATCGGTATTACCGGCTGTAACTTCGCCGTCGCGGAATCTGGCACGGTCACACTGGTTACCAACGAAGGTAATGCCCGTCTGGCCACCAGCCTGCCGAAGACGCACATCGCCGTGATGGGCATGGAGCGTATTGTTCCGACCTTCGAAGAGCTGGATATTGTTGTCAGCCTACTATGTCGCAGCGCAGTTGGCCTGCCGCTGACCGGCTACGTGACAGCCCTGACCGGTCCTCGCGAAGACAAGCACTGTGACGGCCCTGAAGAGTTCCACCTTGTAATCATTGATAACGGCCGCTCCGATATTCTCGGTTCGGAGTTCAAGGATATCCTGCGCTGTGTTCGCTGTGCAGCCTGCGTTAACACCTGCCCGGCATATCGCCATATCGGTGGGCAATCCTACGGCTCTATCTACTCCGGTCCAATCGGTGCCGTTCTCTCACCACTGCTTGGCGGCTACGACGACTTTAAGGATTTGCCTTACGCTTGTAGCTTGTGCCGCGCCTGTCACGATGTATGTCCGGTGAAGATTCCGCTCTCTGATCTGCTGCTCAAGCATCGCCAGAAAATGGCAGAAAGCAAGCAGACACCACTAATGGAGCGCGCCACTGTCGGTGCCTTCAATTTCATTAATGCTCGTCCTCTGCTATGGGGCAATACCGTAAAAGTAGGTGCGACCGTAGCCAGCGGCCTGATCCGAGATGGCAAACTGCCAGTCAATATCGGGGTCAGCGCATGGACCGAATCACGAGACTTACCTGAGCCAGATGGCGAATCCTTCCGCAGTTGGTTCAAAAAACGTAACAAGGGATAAAGGTGGGAACTATGGCTAACAATGACTCAGAAAAAACAATGGCTCACCAGAGCGAACAGCGCATCTATAACCGAGACAGCTTTCTTGACAATATCGCCGAAAAGCTGGGCCGCGAGCGCAAGACAACGCCCGTCGAGCGTCCTGCGCTAAAATACACCTGCCATCACGAAGTTCTGGCCGATAAAAGTCTGGACGAACTGAAAGCGGCGCTGATCCACTATACCGAAACAGCACTTGGTGCCCGTGCGATTGAAACGACTAAGGCCGAACTGGCTGCGACGCTTAAATCAGCCTGTCTGCATTACGTCAACAACGAGGAAGAGAATACCGAGCGCCAGGACAGTGAAACCATACTGTCGGCGGATAAAAGGCTACTGGCTCTGGTTAATCCGTCTGAGCTGGCCGACGAGCAGCACACCGTCCATGTCTGGGATCAGTCAGCAGGTTACGAGCCGAATATTACGATTGCCGAACGTGCGCAGGTCGGGGTGGTATTCGCCGAACAGGCTCTGGCAGAATCTGGCACCATGGTGCTCTATAGCAATCCGGCACAAGGCCGTGCAGTCAGCCTATTACCGGAAGCTTCGGTCTTTGTGGTACCTAAGAGCGCATTAATCCCGCGCCTGACCCAGGCAACAGCGGCCCTGCATGAAAAAGCAAAGAATGGCGAGCGTATCCCGTCTTGTGTGAACTTCATCT
>NZ_JAKRFQ010000508.1 GCF_022347985.1 Photobacterium sp. OFAV2-7 | reverse complement strand
CAGCTGTTCAGAGGAGCAAAACGCTGCATCCCGCCATAGGCACCGCCACGCCCGTCACTAACCCGATAGGTGCCTGCACTATGCCACGCCATCCGGATAAAAAACGGTCCGTAGTGGCCGTAGTCAGCAGGCCACCAGTCTTGGGACGTTTTCATCAGGGTATCCAGATCCTTTTTCACGGCACCCAGGTCAAGACTGTTAAATGCTTCTGCATAATTGAACTCTTCACCCATTGGATTCGACGAGGCAGTATGCTGTCGCAGGGGAGAAAGGTCGAGTTTCTCGGGCCACCAGAACTGGTTCGATTTCGGCTCTCCCTGTGCATAGGCAGGGCTGCCCATCAAGAGGGGAGACAGAGCTACCGCTATAGCGGCTAGCAGAGGGATCGTCTGTTTACGCATGGGAGTTACCCCTTTGTGGTAGGTACAGGTAAAATATAAGCCTGAACCTCCCGTTTTTGGGGGCAAAAGTGATGGAAAATACTGATTGTTGTAATCGGTAAAACCAATCATGCTGGTGGGCGAGTTGCCCAAGCCAGAAATTGCGATAAGTTTTCTGGCCCGGGCAAAATGATGAAACTGCTTAAGCTTTGGGAAGTTGCGGCTTACCCAAACTGCTTACTGTAATTGATAATGCTGTCGCGATAGAGGGCAAGTAGTTCCTTATCATTAACAGCAATACCGACTTTTTGTTCCGGCATCTCTGCCCAGTCATCCGTCTGATGACGGCGACCATCAAACTTTTGCAGGGTCAGTCCTTCGGCCGGTCCGTCGGTAACGACCCGAATCGGCCCTTCGCGAAGGGTAAATAATTCCGGCTTGATAACATAGGCAATGGCTGACGGATCGTGGACATGGCAGCCTTCCAGTCCCAGTTTGTTGGCATAAAAGCGCAGGTAGTAACGACTTACGTCCCAGATGAATTCACCGACTTTGCCGCCCTCGGCCTTTAGGCCGTCGATATAACCTGCAGAGAAGAAGCTCTCTTCTGTGACATCTAGTCCTACGATGACCACCGGCCAGTCGGCAGTAAACACCTTGTCAGCCGCATGCGGGTCGTCGTGAATATTTGCTTCGGCATAAGGGGTAACATTGCCACGGTGGCCGTTCATTCCAAAAGCGCCACCCATTACAACGACTTCCTTCACCAGACTTGTGATTTCAGGGGCAGCATCAAGAGCAAGGGCGATATTGGTCAGCGGCCCGACAGTCACCAACGTGATTTCGCCAGGATTGGCCTTAACGGTATCAATAATATACTGATAGGCCGGACGCGGATCGGCACAAGCGTGCTTGGGCTCGCTGCTGTGGAGATCGCCAAACCCTGTCTCGCCGTGTACAACGACAGTGGCGCCAACCGGCGGGCGCTGGATTGGCTTGTCGGTTCCTTTGGCAACGTCGCAACTGAAGTTGAATTTCTCTTTTAGGTAGAGCGCGTTACGTGTGCCATTTTCAATGGTGGCATTGCCATACACCGTCGTGATTCCGACAAGGTCGATATCCGGATGGGCCTGAGCAAATAAAATGGCCATTGCATCATCGATACCCGGATCGGTATCAAGAATAATCTTCTTACGCATAGAGAAAGTATCCAACAATTGAGGTGTATTTATCTTAGCGTCAATTTGCACAATAGCCTGTGACTGTCTTCACGGAGATATGAAAACTGATGAAACATCAGGTAATTATATGTGGCTGCTGGATGATCACTGCTGGCTCAGTATGTGTTTGCCGTTCTCCTGGATAAACTCGACGAAGGCTTCGCTCAGTGCGGTCTGTATCCGGTGTGCCGAGCGAACAAGGTGCCAGGCTGTTTGGATGGGAAATCCTTCGACTGGCAGGGACACAAGGTGAGGTGTCGGTTCATACCTGATTGCGTATTCAGACAGAATAGAAACCCCAAGACCGGCTATCACACAGTGCTTAATGGCCTCGTTACTTTCAATCGTCATTTGTGGGTTGAGCTTTACGCCTCTTTCCTCGAAAAAGTGCTCTATGGCGTACCGGGTACCAGAGCCATATTCGCGGGAAATATAGGGATAATGGCACAGCTCTTCCGGAACAATATGGTCTTTATTGGCTAGTGGATGCTGGTAGTGGGCAATCGCGACTAGCGGGTTGACGAGAAAGCTGATGGCATTGCCTGTCATTTCTTCATTCAGGTGACTAAACAGGTAGATATCATCCAGATCCTGTTCGTAGCGTTGAACGATTTTTGCTCTGTTGCCGACAGTAAGCTCGATATCGACCAAGGGATATTGTTGGCAAAAAGAACCGAGCAGGTGGGGAATAAAATACTTGGCTGAGGTAACAACGGCTATGCGCAGAGTACCGGCTTTAAGTTCATTAAGATCTGCCAGTGATATTTCCAGCCGATTAAGGGTTTCAAATAACTCGACACTATGTGAGGCAACAATTTCGGCGGCTTCTGTGAAAACAAGTTTTCGTCCGACCTGTTTATATAGAGGTGTTCCAAGCACTTCAGTTAACTTGCGCAACTGAATAGAGATAGTGGGTTGGGTCAGGTTTAGCATCTCAGCTGCTTTAGTAATTGAGCCGACTTCGTACACGGTCAAAAAAACGTGCAAAGGACGGATCGCATTTAACCGTCGCCGAAGGTGTTGAGTCATATGACTTCCATATATTCAATCCATATATAGACAATAGTCTATGCATAGCATGTCAAAGATTAATTATTATTTAAGCGTTGATTGCGTCACTGTAGAGCCTGCACAAAGGTTGAATGAATATTACTACCAATCAGGTATTAACGGAGGCGTTATGACTTATCGACGTTTACTGGTTCCGGTGTCGCCCGAGCAGGTATTGGGGCCAGCTTTTCACCAAGCGTTGGCGTTTGCCGATCAGCAAAAGGCGGTAGTGACGTTACTGACTGTTGTCGAGGATCTTGAGGAAATTCAGGAGCTGACCAAACACTCTTTCACTACTTTGGATCTACTTGATAAGGCGACAGCTACTTATCATCAGCAGTTGAAAGAACATGTTGCAGCACTTCGGCAACAATATCCCCAAATCACATTTGGTACCCAGATAAGGATGGGCATTCCGTTTATCGAAATCATCAAATCGGCGGTGGAGGGGAAAGCCGATTTGATTATCATCGATACCCATCGCGTGCATAAACAGTCGGCCTGTCAATGGGGAAGCACGACGCGGCACTTGATGCGGAAATCCCCAACGCCCATCTGGGCTATCCATCACAACCAGCCGAAGATTCAACGTGTTGTTGCGTCGGTTGATGTTACCGGGGAAGATCCGGAGGGCTTGAATGAAACAATCCTAGCTTTGGCCCATGAGTTTGCCTCTGTCAATGAGGCCAGTCTATACCCTTGCCATGCCTGGCGCTTGGAGACCGAGGGGTATTTGCGAAAATGGAATCACTGTACCGATTTGGATATTGCCCTAATTGCCAAGGAACTGCGTAGCGAGCGGGCGGCTCGATTGCGAAACCTTCTGCTTCCCTACGAGCAACTGGCGACTCCAGTTCATTCTCGCTTGCTAGAGGGAGATGCGAGGAAGGCTTTACCGGATTTTGTCAGAAAGGAAGAAATCGATCTGGTGATTATGGGGACGCTTTCCAGAACAGGGATAGCTGGTTTTTTGATGGGAAATACGGCTGAATCCATGCTTGATGATTTGCAGTGCTCAGTGATCACCTTGAAGCCGAAGGGGTTCCGCTCACCAATTCTTGTTTAG
>NZ_JAKRFQ010000507.1 GCF_022347985.1 Photobacterium sp. OFAV2-7 | reverse complement strand
GAAGCTCGGGTGGGTGGGGGCTGTGGTGGACCAGTGGCGCTTGCGACCTGGTGATTGGCCGGCACGGCCAACATGCCGGAGCCAAAGGAGCATGGTTACGGTGGAACGAATGTTCACCGAACCATGCCTGCGATAAAGCCAAAGGGAGCGGACCACATAACCAGCAGCGTACAAATGAGTTGCGATTGACGAAGGAAGTGACCGCACGAAAACACGCTGTTTGGGTTTTGGTGCGCCGCCCTGCCCGCCTGATGGCGCAGCCATGAGGCGACAAACACTCGCCGGCTTGCCCGGCGGCCTTACAGCCTGCTTTCCAAGGCTGCGCGCCAATTTACACATAATGCTTTTATGCCTGAATTTGCCCAGCCGCCGACAGCTTGCCTGGCGCTAGCGGCGTAACAAGTTCGCATAAATTTCATTATGTTAACATTGACGCTTATACCCCCAAGCTTGGGGGATAGGGGTTGGTAACAAAGCGCTTCAGGGCCCTGCGATGAAGGCGGACGGAGGGGCGTTTTGTTGGCCATGTCGTTTGCCGGGTAGGCAATTGATGCGGAGCGTTAATGCGCCCTGCCTACGCTGCGCCTTTCGTGATGGCCAACAGAACAAACCGAAGGGAGCCGGAATGCTGTCGCAGGGCGGCATTTTGCTTTTATTCTTTTGTATTTGAGCGTAACACTCAGCCTCAAAATGTATTACAAGTGTAATACATTACATCACCTAACATCATTAAATAAAAGGTTTTATAATTTAAAGGCAATTATAGTTATGTGTCATTAGTAACAAAACATAGCCATAAAAGCACTGTATGATTAACTGGACCTTTAAGTTCTAGGATTAAGACAATGACAACAGCTATATTTATTGAAGATGCAGTGCTCCCTCAGCTGTTTACTTCAGCAATTGAAGCATACGAAATAGAGCATCGAGCCTCACATCGCTCGAAGCCTAAGGAACAAATAGAAACCTTTGGTCTTCTATGGGGGCACTCATTGCCGGCCAAAGGTAATAAGCCGGCACGGTGCGTCATTACCACGGCAACAATTGAAACCTCCGCAACCCGTGATCACGGATCAGTTGCACCTAACTTTGGGTCAATCAAAACAAAGAAAGCCTTTTTTGAACGTTACTGGCCAAACTTAGAATTGATCGGTTCATTCCACTCCCATCCTTATGATTCACTTGATGACGTTAACAGGTGCACTGGCTGGAGAGCGTCAAACGCTGACACCGAATTCTTTCCATACTTACACGAAGAAATCGCACCTGAGCAGCAAGAGATGGTCCACCTAATACTGACTATTTCCGCACTAAAAATAAATGGCTGGGCATACCCAAGCCGCCTGACTAACAGTGAAATGAATAAGGGCTTCGTTCTTTCAGCCGAGAAGCGCAAGTTGTGGCTACGGGCCTACGGCTCCTCATGTATAGAGGATAATGGTCAGGATTATTATAACTTTCACGATAATGTGCATTTGCAAGCACCATCATTAGAAAGCAGATTCTTTGAAAACTAATTTTTGAAAGAAGAGAAGGAAGCTGAAAGTAAGCTTCCCTCTCAACTTTAACTTTATCGTACACAGCTTCAGTAAGCACCTTGCACTCTCCTTGAAAACAGCCAGTATTTTCAAGCCGCTAATGTCCACAAAGGTGTACTTTTTGTACAGCCGAGTCAGGCAGCTTATCAAGTGCACATAATGTCCAATTGATTATTAATGAACATGTACATAAAATAACGCGCATCATAATGTTCAGTTTTGGGTGCTTTTTATGCTCATCGGATATGCGCGGGTCAGCGCCAAGGATCAATCCCTTGAGATTCAGGTCGAACAGCTCAAAGAAGTTGGCTGCGAGAAAATATTTCAAGAAAATGCCAGTGGCAAGGACTCCGATCGCTCTCAGCTGAAAGCGATGATCGATTTTTCCCGGGAAGGCGACGTGATCCACGTGATGAAAGTCGACCGCCTGGCCCGTAACACGATCGATGCCCTGAATATCGCCGATACCCTGGCCAAAAAAGGCGCCGGACTAGTTTTTCACGATTTGGGGGATGTGGACATCAACAGCGACATTGGCCGGGTAATTTACACAACCATTTCGGCTTTTGCCGAAATGGAGCGCAAACGTATCTTGCAGCGCTGTAACGAAGGCAGAGCCAAAGCGAAAGCAGAGGGGAGACACCTTGGTCGGCACGCCAACCTTAAGCTTCACCAACAAATCAGGGAGTTGGCAGAAAAAGGCATGAACAAACATGCTATCAGTAAACAACTAGGGTGCAGCCGGACGACAGTGTATAGCGTACTTAGGTAAGGATCCTCCATAGGAATAGCACTCTGAAATTATAGACAAAGTGGTGTAACGACTATTAAGGAATGTACTACTAGTTAATTTAAGTTTTTCAAGGAAAAGGCAAAATTATACCAAGATGGGTTGTACCTAGCTAAAAGCTTGCTGAAAAAAAGATTGTTTGGTTTCATAATCGGTCTTTTCCTCTCTTCTGCAGCGATTCATCATAGGTGCTCGATTAACCTTTTCAAAATGAAAAGGAAATAGCATTACCTATAGCGGACTATCAACAAACAGGACGAGATACTGGACTTCTATTTTCCCCACAAACCTAATAAAGACGCAGCCTATACGCTATTACGTTACAGGAAAGACAAGTAGCCCAAGAAGCTGAACACGGATAAAGATGCTTCCTATTCCTGTCCCCATACCATCGCCAGTGCAAATTGCGAGAAGATGTATCGCAGCGGCAGATCAAATATCTGTTTACAGGCATGTACAAAGTCTTTATTGGCCACTAATGAACAACGTCTAAGTAATCCTCCTCAACAAGAATAACAACATCAGTAGCTTGACCAGATACTCTGGTTTAGGCCGCCGCCTTGTTAATAGTAAAGAACTTATTTTAGATATTTTTGCGCGCTAAATCGAACAAGCTATTTAATTCCTTGATAGTAAAAAATCATACACCATTGCTCATATTCGCATACAGTAAATACAGCACATGTACAATAACAACGACAGGATCACATATAAACATCGATACTCCCAAAGCGAATGATGCCGTCAGGCAGGTGCTCTTATGGCCTCCGGCGGCGACTGGGCTGCTTTAAGTTTGCAGCCTCCCCCCCGACTTTGATTAGTCGCCGGGCTCAGCATGTCACAAAATATTCTATCGGCTAGACAACGATATACGGTTATTTCACTACGGCGGAACATACTATGCAGCAAACAACGGTCTCAGCCATACGCAAGTCGGTCATCGGAATGCTGACGGTCATTTTCGGCCTGATTCTCCCTTGTGCCGTGACCTACAACGCGTTCACCATCACCGAAAAAGTCATGACCAACATTCTCGACAGCCCGACCTTGCTCTCAACCGCCTCACCAGACGAATCATCAGATAACTTACTGTCCTCGTTCGAGACCATCAAAAACCAGCTCGATTCGAACAACGACTATGTGCTGCTGACGGCCTTGTACCTGGAACAAACCAATACCAAGACCTTTCTCAACAAGCAGCTGATGAAAGCCATCGTGATCCACCTCGGGTTTGCCGTGATGTCGATCGGGCTGTGTTTTATCGTGCTGGGCATTAACGATGGCGGGATACACGCGGGGGCCGACGCGCCCCTGTTCAATTTCAATCTCAAAACCGGGTCGACGGGTTTAATTGCGTTTATTGTCGGCGCAGCAATGGCCAGCGGCGGT
>NZ_JAKRFQ010000506.1 GCF_022347985.1 Photobacterium sp. OFAV2-7 | reverse complement strand
ATTCAACACGAGCAGTAGACCGCATCTCTGTTTTGCTCATTATATTTATGGTCTTAAGCTTCGCGTTCGGTGTGTAGCGGTGGTGATTAGCTTACCGCTTGGGATCTTGTGCGCATGGTTGCTGGCGCGATGCCGGTTCTACGGCAAGGCCATTTTGGATGGCATTGTACATTTGCCCCTGGTACTCCCGCCGGTTGTTATTGGTTATCTGCTGCTAACTCTCATGGGGCGAAATGGTGTCATTGGCAAGGTGCTTTATGAGTGGTTCGGACTGACATTCAGCTTTAGTTGGCGCGGAGCAGTCATCGCCGTTGCTGTGGTTTCTTTTCCGCTAATGGTTCGTTCAATTCGTTTGGTGCTTGAAAGTGTCGATCCTAAATTGGAGCAAGCAGCCCGGACGCTTGGCGCCAGTCCCTTGAAGGTCTTTCTGACGATTACGTTGCCACTCACCGTTCCGGGTATTTTGACGGGGACTATACTGGCTTTTGCCCGCGCGCTGGGTGAGTTTGGGGCCACGATTACTTTTGTTTCGAATATACCCGGCGAGACACAGACAATCCCATTGGCGATGTTTTCCTTTATTGAAACACCGGGCGCTGAGAGTGAGGCGGCCCGCCTTTGTATTATTGCAATTACTATTGCCCTGGCTTCATTACTGGTTTCTGAATGGATGGCTAGAATGGCACGTAATCGACTGGAGACCCAATGCTAGCTATTAATGTTCAGAAAACACTTGGTAACTTAGAGCTGGATATCAAGCTTGATTTGCCAATGCAGGGGATCACCGCAATTTTTGGTCGTTCGGGAACAGGAAAAACATCACTGATTAATGTATTGAGTGGTTTAAGTGAGCCCGACAAAGGAGCGATCAAGCTCGGTGATCGAATACTGTGTGATAGTGAAGAAGGCATTTACCTTCCTCCTGAGAAAAGAAAAATCGGTTATGTGTTTCAGGATGCACGTTTGTTTCCGCATTATACGGTAGCCGGAAATCTAACCTATGGTTGCCGGGATAAAGATCAGGCCCACTTTGACGCCGTTGTTACGTTACTGGGCATAGAAAGCTTGTTACAGCGTTTTCCATCATCTTTGTCGGGAGGTGAAAAGCAGCGAGTAGCTATTGGCAGAGCATTGCTGACTAAACCCGATATGTTGCTGATGGACGAGCCTCTGGCGTCACTGGATCTGCCGCGCAAGCAGGAGCTGATGCCTTATTTGGAGAAGCTGGCTAAGCAGGTAAATACACCTATTCTTTATGTTACCCATAGCCTCGATGAAATTTTGAGGCTTGCAGATCATATGGTGATGATTAATCAGGGCAAAGTTGTTGTTGCCGGGAATGTAAACAGTGTTTGGGGGTCACCGGAAATGCGTCCGTGGTTACCAGCTAAGGAGCAAAGCTCTTTGATTAGCGCACGGGTAAACCACACCCATCCGGACTATGCTTTGACTCAGGTAATGCTAAACCATGATGCATGCCTATGGGTAAGCAAATTGAACAGGCTGCGCGGGGAGTGGGTAAGAGTACGTATTCACTCCAATGACGTCTCGATAACTAAGGCAAAACCTGAAAAGACAAGTATCCGTAATATATTGACGGCAAGGGTGGACAAGCTTCTTTCTGTTGATGAAGAGGAAAAAGTGGCCGTAAGGCTTCGAGTCGGAGAAGCTCAGATATGGGCGAACCTTACACTATGGGCAGCAGATGAGCTAAATATCAAAGTTGGGGATGAGGTGTTTGCTCAAATAAAAGGTGTGAGTGTGACTCAAGATGACTGGGTATAATTAATTAGAAAACGAGTACTTACTTTGTAATAAAAGCTTTACTGGCTAGGTTAGTAATGGACCACAAAATAATGATGACATTAAAGTTAATGTTGGTAATTGTTTGTGGTCTTTTTTATCCTGATTCTACATAAGAAAACTATTTTAACTTTTATTTCTGTTGTGTGAGTTCGGCTGTTGGTTAAATGTATAGGTTATTCTGTATATCTTTGTATTAAAAGTTATGCAAAACTGATGTGCTTTTTTTGTTGTGTGTATCTTATTGAATAAAGTGAGATAAATATGATTATGCACGATGTTCTTGTATTGTTTGTATTGTAAAAAGTGTGTCAGGATGTTTGAAATATAACCGTTGCATATTGAACTGTTCAGCTTTGAGTCAGTATATTGTTCACCACATTAAGGCTGGTCAGGAATTGGCTGAGACACAAATCTTAGTTTTCTTAATATACTTTTTTGTTGTTTGGATACGATATAAGTCTATTTGGAAATCATAAATTCAATTAAACATATACTGGATGTACCCATGCGCACACTATCATTATTAATTCTTTCTACGTTATTGGTTACAGGCTGCGGTTCTGGCGGTGGTTCTGATGACGGTGCCGCTACTGGCGGAGATTCAAACTCAGGGAACGGATCAGTTATTTCTGGTGACGGCAACAGCGGTTCCAATAATGGTGGTAGTTCTGACAATGGTGGCAACTCCGGTAATAACGGCGGCAGCAATGGCGGCGATAACGGAAGCAACGGCGATCCGCAGAGTGGCGATTTTGCTGACCAGATGTTAGCGGCAGTGAATGCGGCACGTGCACAGGCTCGTGACTGTGGTGGACAGATGATGCCGGCAGTACCTGCATTAACATGGGATTATAGCCTGGAGCAGGCAGCCTTTGTTCATTCAAGCAACATGGCAAACTACAACTTCTTCAGCCATACCGGTTTAAATGGTGACCAGCCAAGTGATCGTGTTTCTGACCAGGGTTATAGCTGGAGCACTGTGGGGGAAAACATTGCTGCGGGTCAGAAAGATCTCGCTTCGGTAATGGATAGCTGGCTAAATAGCCCGGGCCACTGTAAGAACATCATGAGTGCGAACTACACTCAGATGGGTGCTTCATCAGTGACTAACTCAAGTGCGCAATATAGCATTTACTGGACTCAGGTTTTTGCCCGTCCACGTTAATTTTGTTGGCACTTGCTAATGAAGATATCGCCGCTGTTTGATACTGCGGCGATTCAATCATGTTGTGCTCTTGTCTTTCGAGAGTATTACGATCTGGCCGTCACTGAAATAGTGGCGGCTTTTTGAATACGCAACAGGCTTGCCAAACTGTTGGTATTCAACATTCCACCCAGAGTCTTTGGCTTTTTCTGCCAGCTCATCCCTTTCTATATCGATATCAGGGTCGATACCGTGCAAAATGGTAATAATCCCTTTGTAATGAGCCAGTTTTAGCTCGTTGTCGTAGCTAACTGCTCCCACCCATATGGGCTTTCCTGACTGCTCCTCATTACCGGCGTACCACCAGCGAATATGCTTCCTGTTAACCAGATCCCCGGCAAGTTGGTAGGCATACCATTGAGGTTGCTGGTTCCAGTAAAGATCGGAGATAGGCGGTAGCTCTTTTGAAAGCAGCTTTAAATAACGACTCAGTGTCAGGTTATCTCGCGAGAATGTTTCATTCTCAATCCAGCCTAATTCACCCATGAGCTGTTGCGGTGTATTCCCCACAACAACGATATTGATTGGTTGCGCCTGATATACAGGAGCCAAACCCGGATAAACGGTATAATCCAGTTCACGCAGTGATTGTTGGGTATTGTTTATTTCTTTTGTTTCAAATGCATACGCATCGCTGGCAAAAAAGTGATAATAATTCGCCCCGGCCATCACAGCGAGCCAGCACAGACAGATGTTCAACCACCTTTT
>NZ_JAKRFQ010000505.1 GCF_022347985.1 Photobacterium sp. OFAV2-7 | reverse complement strand
GAATTGTTTCATACATGTTTCCAGTCAAATAATAATATCAAGCCGCGGAGTCAATTAAGGCTAGTTAATTACCTCGGCTAATTAATTCTGCAGATATTGTAGGTGGTGTTTAATCTGCAATATTTGATCTGGAAACAGACTTGCACTGACAAAATTTCAAACTAAGAGTGCATGAAACAATAGTGATTGTTACTGTCAGTTATTCTTTTAGGATGACTGACAGCTGGCGCTTGAGCATACTTTCCGGAATATGAGAGCCAAAGCCGAGATCAAGGGCCAGGTCCAGCAGTTCGCCCTTAGAGTTCGCATTGAATTTTTCACGCAGGCGAACAACATAGTTTTCAACGGTTTTCACCGAAACATTCAGAACCTTGGCGATATATTGCGGCTTTTTACCATAAAGCAGCAAAAAGAGAACTTCCGATTCACGGGTATTCAAGCTCACAGCCTGGTTATGGAGATCAAGACTGAAAGATGCCTGTTCTTTATTGCTTAACCCTGCCGCGCGGCAAATCCAGTGCCCGACTTCTAGGATGGCCGTATCTTTTAACTCGACACCAGAAAAAATCGTGCCGACGGTTTCATTCTGCTCATCTTTCCACGGTGTTTTAGTGAATAAATGTGCACGCCAGCTTCCGTCTGAATAAGGGTGAATATCGAGGACACGCATTCTATTCCCCGTAGAAAGGACAAGGTTATCCTGCTCTCTAAATGAATCTGCGCATTCGACTGTCGGGCTCGGCATATCGAAATCAGTTCGGCCAATACAATCTAGGTGATGGTCGACACCAATAATTTTTCCATATTCTTCATTGGCATAAATAAAAACCGAGTCTTTATCTTTACACCCCCAGCACCCAGGAAGCTGATTAAAAATATGTAGTAGAGAAGGGTCGACTTTATCTTTCACTCTGTTTGCCTAATGAAATTGGCTTGGTTAATTGACTGTACAGAGTTTAATAGAAAGAAGAAATCTTACAATAACCAGATGACGGTATATTGGTCATATTTCTGTAATTTAAAAAAAAAGCCGGTCATAAAGACCGGCAAAGACAAGAGTTTGACTCCGAAGAGCACAATCCTGTACGACGTGTAGAAGAGGTATCCAATTAAGTTCATCTCTTTAATATGAGGGTGTATATCAAAGGAACTTCATTGGCATGTATCCAATACTGGATACTGCAGACACTGAACAGTGAAGTATGTTCCCTGTCTACGGAACGAACTATAGCTTACAGGCGTATTGTATATAAGGGGGGAAATCACCTATTGACGTAGAGGGGATAATGTGCATTGTCTTGTTGGGGGCCAATGTCCGTATGTATGTTATTGATATGCGCTTGTTGAACGGTGGGCAATTAACTAAATAAAGAGGTATTTTGCTTTCCTCATTTTATGTGTTGGCAGTGAATGGCTACTCAAACAAGATGAAATAGCGATAGGCAGCCGATATCAACCCAGTGTTCCCAGTGTTCCCAGTAGTCCTGAATGGCTAAGCAGGGTAATGCCCAGGCTACAGGTAAACAAGGAGCCGATAGTCGTCATGGCGATAACATTGGCCGCAAGTTTGGCATTGGCACCCATAGCGTTAGCCATGACATAGCTGGCTGCGGCCGTTGGCGCAGCACTCATCAGAAAAATAATACCCAGCTCGATATCGCGATACCCCAATAGGTAGCCTGCTGCAGTGATCATTCCCGGAGCGATGATCAAGCGTCCGCAGGTTGAATAATTGGCATTTGACGAATCTTGCCTTAGTTGCTTCATATCCAGGCTTGCACCGGTACATAACAAGGCAAGCGGCAGCGTCATATCGGCAAAGTAGCTGCCGGACTGTAATAAAACTGCCGGGAGATCAACCTCTAATAATGAAATAGGTATTGCACTACAGATGCTGATTATTAGGGGGTTCTTGACGATCGAGCGAAGCAGGTTGCTGATGCTGAGCGACTGGGTGTCCGGTGACGACCGGCTAAGAGTGATCACGGCGAGAATATTATAAAGAACGGTGATCACAGCCACATAGAGTGAACCGATAACCAGGCCAGTTTCGCCATAGGCGTTAGACACATAGGCCAGCCCGATGATCCCGGTATTGGCACGAAATGCCCCCTGTACAACAACGCCAGTTTCGTTTTTATTTTTGATCAGTTTCTGGGCAAACAATTCGAATAAGACATAAATCAGTGTGTTGGCGATGAGAGCAAATAGCAGTAGGTTGATATTACCTATTTGCTGTAAGTCGGCTTTGACCACACTGAGAAAGAGCAGGGCTGGCAGGGTGACGGTGAATACAAGCCTGGATCCGCCTTCGATAAACTTATCGTCTATTAGTGCCCACCGTTTCAGGGCAACGCCCAGACCCAGCATAATAAAAATAGGTCCGGTTACCGAGAACGAGTGGTGCAGTTGAGTCAAAAATCCGTTCATTATCAACATCCTTATTGTGAATTCTATTTGTAGCACAAGAAATAGCCGCAGCGGTATAGAGTCCCGGAAAAATGATCAAGAAAGGCTAATTAACGGGAAGTGTCATTTCGATTGGAACGATGATCAAGCTTGATCATCGTTTTGATCCTTCTTGCTCTGGAAAAATGATCAAGGGTAATGATCATGCTTCTGCCGGTAAGCATTTGAGCGATTGGCCAACAATTCATCTGAGGCTAGCTGCGATTACAGGCTTAGAAAAATAAAACTATGAATATAAAGCACAATTTTTGTTTTTGGTTGTCAGGGCAACAGATCCAAATATACCCGTTATAGCAAGGTTTTTAGCGGGTGTTTTGTTATACCGAAGCGGCAACGATAGATTGAAATGACAACAGCCGTAAAAAAGTTGTTCTTGATCATTTTTCCGGTACAGCCTGCTTCCAGGGGAGGGATGGGGATCACCGTCATCTATACTAAGAGGTGTCAATAATGATTGCCTGATAGCCACAAGCTCTATCATCAGATATCTATCTGGTTCTACAGGCAGATATGGTATTCTGACAGCTAATAGACAGATACATTTATGTTTTAATGACATATGGAAATTAAGCCCAAACACTCGAGTTTCAGACCTTCCGAGATTGTCGCTCTGCCACAGCAAATGGATCACCACAATCATGGCTATAACCAAGTCGTGATCGGACTGTCCGGCCAGACTGAGTTTGATATCGAAGGCTACGGTAACCTTGTATGCTCCGGTCAGGGCTGTCTGGTGACGGCAGATTCAGAGCATGCGTTTTCCGGGATCGGTAAAAATGAGATCCTGGTATTGAATGTGCCTGTCGATCAGCTGCATCCTTCTTATACGCAGGAAAGAATGGATCGGTTATTTGACCAGTCGAGTTATTTTCACCTCGACAGTCAGGCGCAAAACCTGATTCAGGCACTGACGGCTGAGATGACCGCCCATCCCGATGATCTGCTGCTCAGCAAGGCCTGTACCGATACTTTGTTGTGCGTGCTGCAGCGCCATTTCAAGCCGTTAAACGACGATCGCCAGAGCTACCGGCTGAATATGGATATTATCGATCAGTACATACTTCAGCATCTTACCCGTAAAATTTCTGTAACACAGCTGGCCGGGCTGGTTTTCCTCGGTGAAAGCCAGTTTCATTATTTGTTCAAAGAACAGACAGGCGTGACACCGCATCAGTATGTATTGAAAAAGCGTCTGGAGATGGCGAAACAGCTTATTGAAGAGTCTCACTTGAGCCTGGCCCAGGTGGCGCAAA
>NZ_JAKRFQ010000504.1 GCF_022347985.1 Photobacterium sp. OFAV2-7 | reverse complement strand
AGGTATTTAATTTGCGATTGAAATCACAGTGTTATTTCTAAAACAGCAGTAGTCTTGCTATTTAATTTATCAATTACTAGCAGTTATGAATACACCCACCGATAACGACTGTAACTTTGACGCTATCCACTTTCGCCGCCGCCTTCATCAATATCCTGAGCTATCTTCGTTTGAGGAAAATACCGCACTTTTGATTGCTCAGCAGTTAGAAGCTTTCGGTTTGAGCCCCTATACGGGGATTGGTGGGCATGGCGTTGTCTGTACCATTGATAGCGGACAACCCGGAGAAACAACCCTGCTAAGGGCTGACTTTGATGCACTTCCAATTACAGAGAAGAACGACTTTTCCTATTGTTCGCAGCATGAGGGAGTGATGCATGCTTGTGGCCATGATGGACATACGGCAACTCTGATGGCTGTAGCCCAAGCGCTGTCAGTTAACCCGCCAAATCAGGGAAAAGTCATACTGCTTTTTCAGCCAGCCGAAGAAACAGGTATGGGGGCGGCGAGTATGCTCAATGATGACTGGTTAGCAGAGCAGCAGGTTGATAATGTCTTTGCCTATCATAACCTTCCCGGGTACCCACTACACACTGTAATAGTTAAGCCTGATGCGTTCGCTTGTGCATCAACGGGGGTGACGATAGAGCTGGAAGGAAAGACCTCACACGCGGCCAGGCCTGAGAATGGCGTAAATCCGACCATAGCGATGCTTAAGGTGATTGAGTACCTGCAATGCATGCCAACGCGTTATAGGGAGTCTTTCACCTTGGTGACGGTTGTTCATGCGCTGTTAGGTGAGGAAGCATTCGGGACAGCACCCGGCAAGGTTACTATTATGGCAACGCTGAGAAGTGACAATAGCGCGGTGTTAAATAGTATGAAACATGATTTGCTTGAGGTCGTATCGAGGTTTGCAGAACAAGATAATTTAACCAGCCAGGTTAACTGGCAGGAATCGTTTAATGCTGTAGTTAATTCACCAGCACACTGTGAACTGGTTTGTGAACAAGCAAACGAGCTTGGCTTGCCGGTAGAGATACTTTCAGAGCCAATGAGGTGGTCGGAAGATGTTGCCGAGTTCCTGCAAAAATGGCCGGGAGCTTTATTTTGCGTAGGAAGTGGAAGCGGGCATCCTGAACTGCATAATCCTGACTATGACTTTCCTGATGCCTTAATAAGCAGTGCGAGTGGACTCTTCCTAGGTATTATCCGCCGAATTCATCACTCTAAGTGAGTATATGATCACGTGATGGCCCGGGATCGTATGCCGTAATTCCGATCAAAAAGGTTACTAGCGACTATACTTCTGACAATTATCAATTCAGGGCTTGTTAATCACTTAGCCCAGCTATCGGCTCGATTCTGAAGATCAACTCTGAGCAATAAGCTTAAAGAATACGCTGATTAGGAGTGGATATGGAATGGTTAGAAGGTTTATTTGGTGTCATTGGTGATCTCACTTGGGGATGGGCATTGATACCTTTCCTCGTTGTATTAGGTCTCTTCTTCACGCTTGTTACCGGGTTTGTCCAATTTACATTCTTTGGGCGCATGTTCCATGTGCTGCTTAACAAAAATCAAACGGCTGACAAAAATGCGATTTCCGGCCGGGAAGCGCTGTTGTTATCGGTTGGTGGGCGCGTCGGTGGTGGTAACATTGCCGGTGTTGCTGTCGCTATAACGCTTGGTGGCCCCGGAGCGGTTTTCTGGATGTGGGCAATAGCCTTGGTAGGGATGGCAACCAGTCTGGTGGAATGTTCGCTTGCCCAGCTTTATAAACGTAAAGAAGGCGATGAGTTTCGAGGTGGTCCGGCCCGTACTATCATTCATGGCCTAGGTGAAGATTATAGGTGGCTTGCCTATCTTTATGCTGTTTGTTTGATAGCCTCTTTTGCTATTGGCTTTAATGCATTTCAGGGAAATACTGTTGCTGGTGCTGCTCAAGATAGTATGGGGATTGACCGTATATGGACAGGGGCATTACTGGCAATCGGTACCGGCTTTATTATTTACGGTGGTATTAAGCGTATTGCCAAAGTAGCAGATGTGATAGTCCCTATTATGGCTATCGGATATGTTGTGATGGCGCTACTGATTATTCTCTTAAACATTACATCGATACCTGCGGTAATTGGTACCATTATCTCTAACGCGTTTGGTTGGGAAGAAGCGGTTGGAGGCGGTATGGGCGCGGCTATGGCACAGGGTTTACGCCGTGGTCTCTTCTCTAACGAAGCCGGGTTGGGATCCGCTCCGAATGTCGCAGCAACAGCAGAAGTGACTCACCCTATAAGTCAGGGGATTACTCAGTCGCTGTCCGTATTTATCGATACCATTCTTATTTGTAGTTGTACGGCCTTTGTGATTTTACTCGGCGATGTCTATGTACCGGGGGCAGAAGATATTGATGGAGTTGTATTGACACAGCAATCATTGGTTTCTCATGTCGGATCCTGGTCACAGTACTTTTTGACAATAGCCATATTGCTCTTTTCCATCAGTTCGATTATCTACAACTACTATCTGGGTGAGAACGCATTGACCTTTATGTCGCAGAATAAGGTTACAGTTCATATCCTTCGCATCTTTGTGATAGGAATAGTCTTTCTTGGGGCCGTCGCGCCGGGAGCAACGTCTGTGTTTTTCTTCTCGGATCCAATGATGGGCATACTCGCGATCGTTAACTTGTTAGCATTGTTAATGCTGTTCCCGACACTGATCCGTATTCTGACAGATTATAAAGAACAGCTGAAAGCAGGGGCTGAGCACCCTGTCTTTGATGCGTCAAAGTTCCCTGATCTCGATATTGATCTTGAAGCCTGGAAAATTAAGAAGAAAGAGAGTTGATGACTTCAAAGTTAGCGCTCTTCTAGGAAACGAGAAAAGCCTAACGAGGGCTATAATATTTAATATCAATAAGCGAGTACTACAATTGTGGTATTCGCTTTTTTTAGCCTCAAATTCACTGCGATCCTCGTTATTGGTTTGATATGTCGATTTGACTTTCAGTCACAAGTGCTCGATCCCGCTTATACTCAAAATTTGGTGATGCGATTTTAACGTTCGGAAAATCAAGCCAATGGCGAAAAGGGTAATACTGACGATTGTCGGATTGATGGTAATAATCGGCGTACTCGCCGGTATTAAGGTATTGCAGATCCAGCGGATGATCGACAATGAAGCGGCATTTGAGGTCCCCCCCGAGACAGTGACAACAGCAGAGGTACGTGCGGAGTCATGGGATTCTCTGTTGACGGCTGTCGGCTCGCTGGAGGCCGTGCAAGGAGTCACCGTATCAGCTGAACTTCCTGGTAAAGTGGTTCAGGTGGCCTTTGAATCCGGTGCGAAGGTAAAAAAAGGTGGTTTGCTCGTCCGTCAGAACATAGCCTCAGAACGTGCGCAGCTTGCCGGTTCAGAGGCGAGTGTTGAACTTGCCCGGCTCAATTTTGATCGTATTGCTGATCTGTATAAACAAAAGCTGGTCTCAAAGTCCGAGCTGGATACAGCTCGGGCAAATCTTCGTCAGTCAGTGGCTGAGGCAGATAGTATCAGGGCAACCATCGCCAAGAAAACCATCCGCGCTCCTTTTGCCGGTCGACTTGGTATTCGTCAGGTTGACCTCGGCCAAATATTAAGCGAAGGAGAGGGAATTGTCTCTCTTCAGGCTTATGGCTCTATCCTCGTTAACTTTCTGCTTCCGCAGAGAGAAATTGCCCGGATCACAA
>NZ_JAKRFQ010000051.1 GCF_022347985.1 Photobacterium sp. OFAV2-7 | reverse complement strand
ATAGAGGCCATAAAGCAGAAACCAGATACCATTCACTTCCGAAACTTCCGAGGCAACATGCTGACTAACAAACAAATATTAATCGTTGAAGATAATGACGAGTTGCAAGGTATTCTGGCCGACTTCCTGGAAGTGAAAGGAGCAGACGTTGATTTTGCCGCCAATGGAGAACGAGGCCTCAAGCTCGCGCTCGAAAACGAGTTCGACGCCATTATTCTTGACGTGATGATGCCCAAAAAAGACGGTTTGCAGGTTGCCAGAGAACTCCGGGAACAAGGATGTACGACGCCTATCCTGATGCTAACAGCCCTGAACGGCAAAGAAGATTTGCTCAACGGCTATCTAAGCGGTATCGATGACTTTGTAACCAAGCCCTTTGATTTTCAGGAACTAGAAGTTCGCCTAGGTGCCATTATCAAGCGCTATCGCGGAGAAGTCGCCAGCTCCATCATTCAGTTCGGCAACTTGAAAATCGACCAAAACTCGCACCGGATCACCCGTGAAAATGTCGAGTTAACCGTCACCCCGGTGATGTACCAAATTCTAACCATGCTCGTCAAAGCTGCGCCAGAGGTTGTATCACGCGAAACTCTCATCCATGCCATCTGGGGCGATGATTCACCTGATAAAGATCTCCTGCGTGGGCATATCTATTTACTGCGCAATGTATTGGATAAGCCTTTCAAAAAAGCCATGTTGGTTACCGTGCCTAAATTTGGCTTTCGGCTGGAAGAGTAATCAAAATGTTTAAGTCCTTTCACGGCAACACGATTAAGAATGTCAAAGCGAGATTACTTTTCATTTTCTCAATCATCGCATTGGTTTCGTCTTTTCTGGTCTTTTTTCCTTTCTCTATGTATTTGGTGATTAATGAAGATAACCAGATAGGTAAGCATTTGGCGTCCTTTGAACAAATTGCCACTGAGCACTACACGCTGATACAAAATGACTTCGCCCAGCTCAGTCCGCATGTAAGCGCCTACTACAGCGAAATCGCACTGCCAGAAAGAGTCAAGGCGCTAATGCCCTTTAAAGAAAATGGTATCACTCGACACCGTTCGTATTTCGCGGATGGTTTCGTCGTTTTCCACTCGACTTTCACCGATATTCAGGGAAATGAAACGCCGCTCTATCTGACGATTGACGCACGGGCTATCGAGTTTGGTGATGACGGCTGGCACGTACTAATGCTGATATCGTTTGCACTAATAGTATTTTTAATTACGTTCTTGCGCTTCTCCCTGCAACGGGTGTTTGATGGATTAATGTCCCCTGTCACCGAACTTAGCCACCAGTTGCAACACAATCATAATGACGAGTTTTCAGTCTCGGAGCGTTCGATTGACGAATTGCAGACCCTTACCAGGCATTTGAATGAGTACAAGCAAATGAAAGAACGCCTCGCCAGACAGGAGCTGATGTTCGCCAAATATGCCAGCCACGAGCTAAAAACCCCCATCGCCATCGTGCTTGGCGCCGCTAACCTCCAGGGAATGAAGGACGATCCGATTTTTCAGGCCAAGCAACGGGACCGCATTCTCGTCGCGGCCACCAACATGCATGCAACCGTTGAGGTTTTGCTGAATATTGTTAAACAAGAGAATGCCAGCGAAGCGGGCGCCATGAGAATGGTCAGTGAAAATGAAATACCGCTGGATAAGTTCCGCGCCAAACTCAAAGACGGTGTGGCACTAAAACTTGAGATCACGCCTGAAACCCGGCTCAACCTGCCCGAGCCGGTGCTGGCAATGATCCTCAAAAATCTGGTTAATAATGCTATTCGCTTTACCCAGCAGGGACAGATCACCATCCATATTGACAGCAATAACATCAGCGTGACCGATACCGGGTGCGGCCTGACTGGCAGCACCGAAACCGAGCACGGTCTCGGACTTCTTATTGTCAAGCGCTTGTGCCAAAGCTATGGCTGGGGCTTTGAGCTAAAGTCAAATCCGGCTCGGGGATGCACGGCGACATTACGCTTACTGATAAACCCGAGCTAAACCGTATGATTTGCTTTGAATCTGATGTCTACTGGCTGACATCAAGCGGGATCACATACTTGGACTTGAGCTTAGAGAGATCAAAGTACTCCGTGCCTTCGAAATACTCGTAATCATCACCGAGACCTCTCTTATAACCGGAGTTTGGCAACCAGTAACCGTAAATGTAATCCATGGTTTTACCGACAGTATCGGCGTCGACCGTGTGGACATCAAACATCGCGACCCATTGCTCCGGAAAGGTATGCACAACCATTCCTTGTGGTAGCTTACCAAGCGAAGTAACCGGCACAGCAGAAATATAGTTCAGGGACTCTTCGGTAAAATTGCCAGATGGGCTAACAGTAAGGCCATAGAAGGTATCCGGCAGTCTATTTTCGACTTCACCCTGTCGATTAAACAGGTTCATCCAAGGTTCAACCAGCAGATCACAGTAACCATCAGGTGATAAAAACGGAGAAGAAATGCTGATTTCAAAGCCGACAATACTCAGTTCAGGCCGTTTGATGATAGTAGGTTCTCGCTGCATGTTTCGGGCAAAATGTTGATACAAATCCACTGTCAGCAGCGGCTTTTCATTTTGTCTAACCGCAGGCCTTTGCTGCCTGAATTGCTTGGGGGTGAGCTGAAAATGCGACTTAAATGAACGAGTAAACGCCTCATGGGAGTTGAATCCGACATGAAAAGCAATATCAATGATCCCCCACTGCGTGTTCAGTAGCAGATGAGCCGCTCGCGTCAGCCGTCGTCCCCGAATATAGTTACCCAGCGTGTCACCCACCAGACTTTTAAACAATCGCTGAAAATGCCACGGTGAAACCTGAAAAGATGCAGCAAGGCTGACTATATCCGCCTCATCGGCCAGGTTGTCTTCAATCTGGCTAACCAGTCGCTTAATGAGCTGAAGATCCGTTTCCATTGATACCCGCTTCCTTAGTTTCAATCTGCCCAATAACCATACCACAGCAGAAATTATCAAGTATTGCCTGAACATCGTTCCTATTATCTATACCACAACAACATAGCTCCCCAACAAGAGGCATTCATGAAAGCAATCGTCTATTCGAAATATGGCTCTCCCGATGTACTGAGTTTGCAAACCATCATCACTCCAAGACCACAAAAAAATGAAGTATTAGTTCGGGTGCACGCATCAACTGTATCTTCCGGTGACTGGAAGATGCGCAAGGCCGATCCCTTTGCTGTCAGGTTTGCCAACGGCCTAATAACTCCCAAGCGGAAGGTACTCGGTTCCGAGTTTGCCGGTACGGTTGAGGCAGCAGGATGTGGTGTCACAGAATTTGAAGTCGGAGACAAGGTCTTTGGCGGTACAGGGATGGCCTTGGGGACGAATGCCGACTATGTATGTGTAGCCAAGGACAGCGCCCTGGTCACCATGCCTGCCAATATCAGTTTCGAACAAGCCGCCGCCGTACCGTTTGGTGCAACCGCTTCACTCATTTTTCTGAACAAGGCTAAAATCCAGCCCGGACACAAAGTACTGATCAACGGTGCTTCTGGGGCACTAGGGGTATACGCGATTCAGCTTGCCAAGTACTTGGGAGCAATAGTCACAGGTGTTTGCAGCGGCAAGAAAACCGAGCAAATATTATCACTCGGGGCAGATCAGGTTATCGACTATCAAACATCAGACTTTGTTCACAATAGCGAACAATACGACATCATCTTCGATACCGTCGGAAACCTGTCATTGTCTTACTGCCGCTCTTCACTCACCAAGCAGGGTATCTTTGTTACCGCAGCCGGCGGATTACTCGAATTTAGCCAGATGTTCTGGACAGCGAGGTCAGGACGGCAAAAAGTGATTGCCGGGATCGCAAATGAAAGCAAAGAAGAGATGGTTTTTATCAAGCGGTTAATCGAAGGTGGAAAACTAACACCTGTCATTGATAGACAATATCGCCTCGAAGAAGCCTCGAAAGCCCATGCCTATGTCGAACAAGGGCGAAAAACAGGTAGCGTTGTACTAACAGCGATTTGATCATACTACCAGTCCGAAAAAAGCCAGCCTTACGGCTGGCAAAGGTTGGCTCGAACAGATAACACTTCAAAAATTGTTAGAGCTAGGGTGCGGTATTATCGACATTCAGTACAAGTCCACCGGCAAAATCATCCGTAGCGACCACTGAGTAGACACCACCATCTTCGACCATGGCCATGGCTTCGACAGCCGGAGTGAAGGTATCATCGCTGGCCAGAATCACTGCCAGGAAGTAAGTACCGGCAGGCACGTTTAATGTGGCGGTATCCTTGAAATCAACCCCTTTGAGGACAGCCGTTGTCTCATCAAACACACCATCTGCCGAAGCATGAATATCAACCAGACCTAAGTCACCGGCCGTTGGGCTGGCATGTACCACCCGCACCTTGCTATAGAGGGCAACAGAACGCAGGTCTTCTGCGATAACCAATGGCTCAATAGTTGAATCAGTAATACTGTTCAGTTTACCGACAGCATAAATGCTGGTCGTGGTGCCCGCTTCAAAGCTGGTGTCCGGCGCTTCAATAACGACTAAGCTGTTATCAATTGATGCTGCTACACTCAAATCGTAAGTGTCTGGGGTAAGATCCAGGCTACGGAACTCCCTGAAAGCAATCATAGTGAGTCCATCGACCGGCTCATCCGAAGCCAGTACATCCACCTCGGGAGCATCATCCACGGCATGTACTATTCTTACTGCCGCCTTTTCTTCTTTGCTTCGCAAGACTGTCACGCTCTGTCCGTCAGCAACCAAAAGGTTAACTGGCGAATCTGCTCCGCCGTCCACATTAGGAACCGCAGTAATCATCAAGTCACTTCCTCCAGCCAGCTCAAGCTCACCACTATCAAAAACGACGTCTTTCTCGCCAGCTAGGGTAACTCGAATTCGATAGGTCCTGGCTTCGACAGTGACAGGCAACGTCATATCGTCAATCTTGAACTCCAGCCCGCCAACAGCAGGTTGTGCTCCATCGATACTCTCTTCAGTCGTCAGATAGATATCTACGCCTGGTACATCAGGATGTGCATGCAATACATCAATTCGGACTTCACCCGTTCCTGGCCCAATGCTCTCGCGGCTAAGCACAACAGCTTCAATAGCCGCGGCATTGTTAAGCGCAATAACGTCATATTGCATATCTGGTGCAAAGTCCAGATTAGCCCCAATCACCTCGACTTTCTCATCGCCGGGAAGCAATGCCTCGACACCGACGTTGTAAGTACCTTCCTCAAGGTTCAAAAACCCACTTGCTACCTGATAATCCACTTCCTCCAGCCCGCCAACCACTTTGCCGTTTAGCGTGATTGCAACCAGTGGTGCATCGCTACTGGCGTGAGTCACGCGTAACTGGGGCTCATCTTCAAGCAAACAACCCGATAATAAAAATGCCGAACCTAACACTAACGCTAACGAATTGGCTTTCATTCGAATACCCTCTTCCTGTTCATTGTTGGTCGGGAATAATTACGAACAAGGTCATTCATTCGATCATAAAATCCAGACAAAATTCTGCTTTAAAAGGCTAGGCCAATCATTTCACAGGATTTTTTATTGCAGTCATCTAAATGCTCACTTGCTGCGTAATGAATAAAAAAAGACTATCCGGAGATGCCTGTGCCGCAAGAACTGTTTGTTTCACGTACCCTGCCAGTACTAGCGACCACTGAACACCTACTGCCTCAACAGAAGCACCAAATCAGAGGCAGCGGAATGCTTTTTAGTCAAACCATCCTCGAGGCAATACGCACTGAAGGAATTTGGATTGTCATGCTAGGTAACGATGGTGAGACGGCCAACAAGACAGGAGATATAGTGACGTTCGCCACTATTGAGAGTGTTGACTGGCTCTCCGAGGAACAGATTAAGGTCGAGCTTGAGCTTAGTCTCTGGGGAAAAGTCGATGCCGAGCAGCATCACAAATCCGACCGTCTTCTCAAGGCGAGTTTGTTTCCTTTATGGCACTCCGACAAAAAAGCGAGCGAAAGAGACCGAGTCGTTACCCAGCTACAGCAGTGGCAGGCGGAAAATGCCTACCACCAGCCACCCACCGATATCGGGTATGACTTTAACACTGATCCATGCTGGCTTTGCTGGCGATGGCTGGAGCTGCTTCCATTACCTGTTCAGACCAAACAACGCCTATTAAAGCAACCTGAGCCAACCCTCTGCCTCCGCTACCTTAAAACAATGTTCCGCCAGAGTGATCGATATACCAGATTGTTGCGTTAAACAGGTATTGATCCCATGCTTGCAGTAGAACGATGATAAAAATCAGTCGAAATACTCACTCCGAGAAGATCAAGGAGCCCATGCTCAACGAAGAACTGCCCGCTGTCGATGTGGCATCGTTACTGTTTAATATTGCTCATTCTCGATGTAAGCAGAGCTATGAAAAATTGTTTGTTCTGCTGGCACCCAAACTACTCAACTTTTCGCGCAAACAGTTGAGGGATGACACAATGGCAATGGAAATTGTCCAGGAAACGATGTTAAAGATCTGGTTAAAGGCCCACCTGTACGATGAGTCCAAAGGTGCCGCTTTAACGTGGATCTACTCTGTCGCCCGTAATGTGAAATTCGATCTTCTTCGTAAATCCAAACACCAAAATGATTGGGTTCAGGGGGATGATCTGTGGCCGACACTTAGCGAAGACGTCGATCCGGATCGCCTTCCCAAAGAGTTTCATGCCATCGTACATCGCGAGTTAAAAGAGCTTGTTGATACCTTGCCGCCAGCTCAAGCCGAAGTTGTCCGGCTTATCTGCTTGCAGGGGGCGTCCCACCAGGATGCGGCTGACGCATTAGGCGTGCCGTTGGGCACAGTAAAAAGCCGGCTTCGGTTAGCCTTGCAGAAAATGAAGGAGGCTTTGGATGAGTAATATCCGCTTTCACCCTACTGATGACATACTGGCATGCTATTCGGCAGGCGAGCTAGACCCGGCTTCAAGTATCATGCTAAGTGCGCATCTGGAGTTATGCAGCCACTGCCGGGCCCGAGTTGCCGAGTTAGAAAATAACCAAGCTCAGGAGCTGGCACTGGTACCATCAGAAACACCGTCTGAAGCGCTATCAGAAGAGCTAAATGACCTGCTTGACAATATTCTGAGCCAGGATGAGGTCCCTCAGGATGACGTCGTTGCCGCCACCATTGCACACATTGAGATCAACAATAAACAGTTCCGGCTTCCCCGGGCGCTTCAACGTCATGAAGATCATATCGGGCCATGGAGCCGCTTGCCCGGAAACATCAAGCGTGCCAGTGTCACTACCGGCGGTCACAGCAAAATGAACTTCATCTACATGGACTGCAACAGCTCGCTGCCGCAGCACACTCACCAGGGGCAGGAGATCACGCTCGTGCTTGCCGGTGAGTTTATGGATGAACATGCCACCTACAAGCCCGGTGATTTTATTGTCCAGACCTCGGCACATCACCATGCCCCCAAAACCCGGGCTGATCAGGATTGCCTGTGTCTGACACTACTCGACGCCCCATTGCACTTTACCAATGGACTTGCCACCTTGCTGAACCCGTTTAGCCAGCTGTTTTTCCGCTAAGTTAAGTCTGCCTGCACTGATACGGTTGATTTCGCCGACCTCCAATTGCCAGTTCACTATATAACTGGTAATTGGAGCTGACATCATTAAGACTGATTAGAATTTAGTCAATTAGGTTTTTTACTCTAAACCTCTCCCATACACTGGATTGTGCATTCCTTCGGGATGTTAGTACCGAACTATTACGCGAAGCTAGCGTCCGCTATTGGTACAAAAGGCCTCTTCCCTCCATCACTAACCAACCATTGAAGAGGCCTTCTTCTACCACTCCTCGGTCAAACTCTGTTCCAAAACTGCTACTCAAGCTACTGCCAACAGCCATCAAGCCATGTACACTCTGGTTATTGTTATAAAACAGCAGTATAAGGAAAAAGCATGCTTCGAATTGAGAGTAAAGAGCGGCCACATTGGCGGGCACTTGCCAAAGAGTATGGCTTCGGCTTTCATAGCATGTACGATCAACCCTACTGGGACGAAACTGCCTACTACCAGTTTACGCTCGAACAGATCGAGCGGGATCTGGAAGATCCCACGGAAGAAATTCACCAGATGTGCCTCGAGATCGTCGATACCGTCGTCCGGGATGAGTACTGGCTGCAACGATTTCAAATTCCCGAGTCGATGTGGCAAAACGTCCTCGACTCCTGGCAGCGCAATGAGCCCTCTCTCTACTCGCGGCTCGATTTTGCCTACGACGGCAAGGGACACGCCAAGCTCTACGAAAACAATGCCGATACACCGACCTCCCTCTACGAAACCGGTTTTTGGCAGTGGTTATGGCTGGAAGATCTGGTCAACAACGGTGCTATAAGACGCGATGCCGATCAATTCAACCTTCTGCAGGAACTGCTGATGGGTCGTTTTCAAGAACTGGCCAACCGCCAGCCGGGCCAGACCCTGCATTTCTCCTGCTGCAAAGATACCGAAGAAGACCGCGGCACCGTGCAATACATGGAAGACTGCGCCAAAGAGGCCGGCCTCTCCACTGCCTTCGTCCATGTCGAAGACATCGGCCTGAACGGCAAGGGCGAGTTTACCGATCTGAAAGATCGGCCGATCCGCTGGATGTTCAAGCTCTACCCGTGGGAATTTATGTTTCGCGAGGAGTACGGCAGCAAACTGGCAGGCGCCAATGTCAACTGGCTGGAGCCGATGTGGAAGTCAGTCCTGAGCAACAAGGCATTACTGCCGATGCTATGGAAAAAGTTCACGGGTCACCCCAACCTGCTTCCCGCCTATTTCCCCGATGACCGACAGCTCGGTACACTGAAGGACTATATCATCAAGCCGATTTTTGCCCGGGAAGGTGCCAATATCGACATCGTCCAGAACGGCCGACAAACCCTGCGAACAGAAGGCCCCTACGGTGATGAAGGAGTAATTTACCAGGCCTACCATCCGCTACCGAAATTTGGCGACTATTACACCCTGATTGGCAGCTGGCTGGTTGATGACAAGGCGGGGGGGATCTCTATCCGTGAAGATACCTCGCGGGTTACCCAAGACATGTCACGCTATCTGCCGCATATCATTTTGTAACAGTTCTCGATAACTCGCCTCAATAACAACTAGCGAGCCGGTAGAGCAATATCGTTCAATACGGCTCGCGCTACTCAAATTACCCTGAGGATTCTTTTTTATCTCGGGGTTTTATTATGCTTTCCGTTTTTTTCTCAATGATTGTCTTTACTCTGGTTGGTGCAGTTTCACCCGGCCCGGTCAATATTATTGCTGCCAGTACCGGGGCGCAGTCAGGTTACCGCAAGGCCCTGTCTCATGTGTTAGGTGCCACTATTGCATACGCTTTGATTGTCTTTCTCTGTGGCCTGAGCCTTGAACTGGTATCGACACGCCTACCCGAAATAATGGACATCCTACGATTGCTGGGAGGCAGTTTCTTACTCTATATGAGTTTCAAAATTGCCACCGCAACCGGGTTCGGGAAGCAAGACCAAATACACTATACCCCGCCAACCTTTACCGAGGGCGCTTTATCACAAGCCCTCAACCCCAAAGCATGGTTGGTCGCCATGTCCGGTATCAGCTTATTTGTATTAAATCACTCTCCCGCAGTGCTATATTTATTCAGCTTTACGGCGATTTCGTTTATCGCCTGCTTCGCGGGCGTATCGGTATGGGCGGCGGCGGGAAACTACATCAGCCGCTATCTATCGACCACCAGAAGACAAAACGTCTTTAATATCACGATGGGTGCGCTCTTGGGCGGGTCTGTCATATCCATGCTGTTGGGGCACTAGGGAAAGAAAACAACAGGGCGAGGGAAATGCAATGAAGCAAGACGATACGGTTTTTCTGACACAGTGTAAGACGCTGCCTTGGGTCGAGATCCGCCAGGCCTCTCAAACCAGTGCCTGCTATCACTCCCACTCACATGATGAGTTTTCATTTGGCGTGATTGACTGCGGCTCAGCGCAATACATCAACCAAAAGGTCAATAATCGTATCGGCGTCACCAACACAGTCACCATTAATCCTGGAGACATTCACTCATGCAACCCCGATAGCGGCGAATGGTCTTATCGTATGCTGTTTGTCGAAACCAACTGGATAGGACAGCTTCAATCCGAACTATTCAACCGGGATGGCGCGGATTATCACCCTTTCCTAAATCATTACGAAACAGCGCCGGATCTCTACCAGCATTTTGATTCCTTATACCAATCACTGCTCAATGAACCTAACCCACTTACCACCGAGAGCGAGTTAATCCTCTATTTGGCGCGCTGTTTCAACCTCCATAACACCAAGGCTCCCAAGCGAGAACAACGCCCTCTCCCCCATCTGAGCCGAGTAAGGGAAATGTTGCTCGACCAACTTGATAGCAACCTTCCGCTGGAAGAGCTTGCAACTGAGGCTGGCCTTAGCCGCTATCATCTGATCCGAAAGTTCAACCAGGTATATGGCCTGTCGCCCCACGCGCTACAGTTAGATGCAAGGGTCAAGAAAGCTAAAGCATTGCTCAAAGCCGGCAATTCATTAGCAGAAACATCAGCTCAGCTCGGCTTTGCCGATCAGGCTCATTTTCAACGTCACTTCAAAAAACGCCTTGCTATCACGCCCAAGCATTATCAGTCCTTTTTTGTTTGAATATCAACTCATAGAACGATATCCGTGACTTGAGCCCTAACCCAACACCGTCGAATTGTTCACTCACCCAAAACCATGGACGGATATGCTTTTTCGGCCTTATTCGCTACAGTGCCGGATACAACACTATTATTTGCAACCATTACGAAGTGGTCACTATGCTCAACGTCTCTAATAACCAGTTCTATACCGGTGAAACCTGTTCACTGTTCACGACAGAAATCGCACAACGTACCCGCGAATTCCATCGTCAAATTGAGGGTTACCAGCCAACACCTTTGGTTTCATTGCCTCAACTTGCCGCCAAACTTGGCGTAAAAGCCATTTTGGTCAAAGATGAGTCTCACCGTTTTGGCCTCAATGCATTTAAGGTATTGGGCGGTTCATATGCCCTGGGCAGACTACTGGTAGAACATCTGGAAATGAATATTGCCGAGATCGACCTGAAAACAGTTGCTTCGAAACTAGAGAAACCACTGGTATTTACCACTGCAACTGCCGGTAACCACGGTACAGGCGTCGCATGGGCCGCCCGCGAGATGGGTCAAAAGGCTGTTGTATATATGCCGAAAGGCTCTTCACAAGCCAGTGTTAACCGAATCAAGGGACTGGGTGCCGAGTGCATCGTTACCGACGTAAACTATGACGATACTGTTCGTCTTGCCAACAAAACCGCCGAAGAAAACGGCTGGATGCTGGTACAAGATACAGCGTGGGAAGGTTACGACAAGATCCCGACATGGATTTCGCAAGGCTACATGACAATGGCTGACGAGGCTATTGAACAGGCAGCGGCTATGCCTGAAGGCCTGCCGACACACGTAATGCTTCAGGCTGGCGTGGGCGCAATGGCTGGCGGTGTTCTTGGCTTCCTGGCCGACAAACTAGGCGCAGAGAACTTTAAAACCATCATTGCCGAACCAAGTGCCGCTGACTGCATCTTCCGTTCCGGCTCAAGCGAAGACGGCAGCATGGTCAACGTAACCGGTGATCTCAACTCCATCATGGCCGGCTTGGCCTGCGGCGAACCTAACCCTGTTACCTGGCCGATCCTGCGTGACTGCAGCGACGTATTTGTCTCTGTTGACGATAATGTTGCCGCTACCGGCATGCGTATTCTAGGTAACCCGCTGAAAGGCGATCAGGGCATCACCAGCGGTGAGTCAGGCGCAATTACCATGGGTCTTCTACACTTACTGGCAAATCACCCTGAAGGGCAGAAAGTGGCGCAGAGCCTTGGTCTTGGCCGAGATGCTGTGGTCATGATTTTCAGCACCGAAGGCGATACCAACGCCGAGCGTTATCGCCAGATCGTCTGGGAAGGCAAGTTTCCGCTTTGAGCAGTTCTGAACATTTTTGAGCACCTAAGGCTTTAAAAATCACAAGCCACAGCGCAGTTTTGTGCTGTCTGAGCCTTTCTCAAAGAAAGGCTCAGTAATGTCCTTTGATACGTTCTACTAAGAAGTCTACGGCCACTTTAATTTTTGGCACGTGATATCTCTGTTTTTGATAAAGCAAATAGATTGCAAGACCCGGCTTTTGAGTGATGCTAACGGTCGGTTCAATATCTATCTCTATCAGCTCTTCCCGGTCGAAGTAAGGTTTAAGTATCCAGCGTGGCATCATTAAAATTCCTTTACCTCTAACCGCTTTATCCAGTAACCACTTGTCGTCATTGCTGATCACAACGGCTGGTGCAGACACATCTAACCATTGGCCCTCTATCTCGCACAACCAAGGATTTGGGCCTGTTGGCATACGATAATAGAGCCCTTTGTGATGGGGGAGATCTAAGGGTGTTTTTGGCGTGCCCATACGAGCCAGATAGTCCGGGGAGGCAACCGGAATAAAAGTATTATCGATAAGAGGAAGCGCAACCACACGCTCATTTGGTGCGTGACCACCGCGAATAGCAATATCAACCTCGTCGTAACTCAAAGCAGCAAGCTCATCACTTATATGCACTTCCAAAATCAGTTCGGGGTACATCTCACTCAGTTCGTCCAGTAGTGGGAGCAAAATACGTTCTCCCACGCCAACCATCGCGCTGATTGATAACTTACCACTCGGTTTAGTTTGGTAACTCTTCACCATCTCATTACTTTTCTCAAGCTGACCAAGCACCTCACTCACCTGCTGATAATACTCGCGCCCGACTTCTGTGGGTTGCACAACGCGCGTCGTACGTTTTAGCAGCGTAGCTCCTAGGCTCTCTTCAAGATCAGCAACACGTCGAGACAATGACGATGGTGGCACAGAGAAGAAGGCAGCGGCCTTATTGAAGTTTCCCAACTCAACAATTTTTACAAAGTACTTTAAAGCTCTAAGTTGATCCATTCAAACTACCACCCTCTGCTATTAGTGTCTTTTA
>NZ_JAKRFQ010000503.1 GCF_022347985.1 Photobacterium sp. OFAV2-7 | reverse complement strand
TTCATGTACTTGCGCAGTACTTCAGGGATCATAATGCGGCCATCTGCTTCCTGGTTGTTTTCAAGAATCGCAACCATGGTACGGCCAACAGCCAGACCTGAACCGTTCAGTGTATGAACAAGCTCTGGCTTCTTCTCGCCCTTGCGACGGAAACGAGCCTGCATACGGCGAGCCTGGAAATCCCACATGTTTGAACAAGAAGAGATTTCACGGTAAGTTTCTTGAGCAGGAACCCATACTTCAAGGTCGTAAGTTTTCGCAGCACCGAAGCCCATGTCACCAGTACAAAGAACCACCTTACGGTAAGGAAGCTCCAGAAGCTGAAGAACTTTCTCAGCATGGCCAGTCAGCTCTTCCAGTGCCGCCATTGAATCTTCAGGCTTAGTGATCTGTACCAGCTCTACTTTGTCGAATTGGTGCATACGGATCAGGCCACGGGTATCACGACCGTAAGAGCCCGCTTCAGAACGGAAACACGGCGTATGTGCCGTCATCTTAAGCGGTAGATCAGCTTCATCTGTAATGGTATCGCGAACCATGTTGGTCACTGGAACTTCCGCAGTCGGGATCAGTGACATACCTACGCCTTCTTCAGTTGCAGGCTTGGTGTGGAACAGGTCTTCACCAAATTTAGGGAGCTGACCAGTACCGAATAGGCTGTCTTTGTTCACCAGGTATGGTACATACATTTCGGTGTAGCCATGCTCGTCAGTGTGAAGATCCAGCATAAACTGGGCAATCGCACGGTGCAGGCGAGCAAACTTGCCTTTCATCACGATAAAGCGCGAACCAGAGATCTTTACGGCACTTGCAAAGTCAAGACCGTCTGCCAGCTCGCCAAGATCAACGTGATCTTTAACTTCAAAGTCATAAGTCTTAGGCTGGCCCCAACGAGACACTTCCACGTTCTCGTCTTCGTCTTTGCCTGCAGGAACACTGTCATCCGGCAGGTTAGGCACAGAAAGCGTAATATCCTGAAGCTCAATTTGAAGCTCAGCTAGCGCTTTTTTCGCTTCATCCAGCTCACCACCAAGGTTGGCAACTTCAGCCAGAATCTTTTCAGCAGCTTCGTGATCGCCTTTAGCTTTAGCTTGACCAATCGACTTCGATCGCGAGTTACGCAAAGCCTGTAGCTCTTCAGTCTTAACTTGAAGGGACTTACGTTGCTCTTCTAGGTTGCGTAATTTTTCTACGTCAAGGGTAAAACCACGACGTGCGAGTTTTGCAGCTGTTTCATCCAGCTCAGTTCGAAGTAATTTAGAATCTAGCATGCTAATCCTGTGCTCTTAATATTCTGAAATGCACGTTATTTAGACAATTCTTGTCAAAATAATCTTAGGTTTACGAAACGCCAGTCAATCTGGCGTCAATTGTTCAACGATACCCAAAAAGCCTTATTATTGGTAGCGCTTTAATGCGCTTTTTGCATCTAAAGAAGCAAGATAATCCAACTTTTCGGCAATTTTAGTTTCCAAACCGCGATTTGTTGGGTGATAGTAGCGTGTACCTTCCATTTCCGGCGGGAAGTAACACTCACCGGCCGCATAGGCACCCGGCTCATCATGGGCATAACGGTATTCGGCACCATAGCCCAGATCCTTCATTAGCCGCGTAGGGGCGTTACGCAAATGATTGGGGACCTCGTAGTCTGGATGATTCATCGCATCCGCCTTCGCTTGCTTGAATGCTGTATAGACCGCATTGCTTTTCGGCGCACTGGCAAGGTAAATAATTGCCTGCGCAATGGCACGCTCCCCTTCGTAGGCTCCAACCCGCGTAAAACAGTCCCAGGCCGAGATAGCCACCTGCATCGCCCGGGGATCCGCATTACCGATATCCTCGGAAGCGATCGCCAGCAGACGTCGAGCCACATAGAGAGGATCACAACCGGCCTGCAACATACGGGCAAACCAGTACAGGGCTCCGTCGGGGCTTGAACCGCGAATCGACTTATGCACTGCCGAAATCATGTCATACCAAAGATCGCCCTTGTTGTCGAAACGAGCGATTTTCTCACCCGCCACCTCTGCAAGCAGCGACAAAGTGATCGGCTTGATCCCTTTTTCATTCTCTTCTGCCATGTCGATGAGCTGCTCGAGATAGTTCAGCGACATACGCGCATCACCACACACCAGATCAGCCAGCCTTTCTTTTACATCATCGACAAACTCAAGGTTGGTCTCGTTGATCCCCCGCTCCGTGTCTGTCAGCGCCTGTTCGATAACCTCGAGAATGTCTGTCGACTCCAGCGACTTAAGCTTATAGACCCGGGCTCGTGACAACAGTGCGTTGTTGAGCTCAAACGACGGATTCTCTGTCGTTGCACCGATAAACGTCACCGTGCCATCTTCAATATGCGGCAAAAACGCATCTTGCTGACTTTTATTGAAACGGTGCACCTCGTCGACAAACAAGATGGTCCGTCGTCCGGCCATTTTGTTATCACGGGCTTTGTCGATAGCGGCCCGGATATCTTTCACCCCGGAGGTGACGGCCGATACACGCTCGACTTCGGCATTGGCATAGTTAGCAGCCACTTCGGCCAATGTCGTTTTGCCTGTCCCCGGCGGCCCCCAGAGGATCATCGAGTGGAGATGACCGGCTTCAAGCGCACGCCTGAGCGGCTTTCCCTCGCCCAGAATATGGCGCTGACCGATATATTCCTCAACCGTACGTGGCCTCATACGTGCAGCCAGCGGGCGAAAATCTGACGAGAAATCGAGGCTGAAGTTATTCAAAATAACAGCTCCTTAAAACGAAATTAGGCGGCACAAGGGTGCCACCTAAGAAAAGGGCGAACGGCAGTTCCGGCGTTAGTTACGCTGATCGTCAAGCTCTACACCTTTTGGCGGTGTGAACTTAAACAGGTCGCTCGGTTGCGCTTTACCGCTGAACTTACTGAACGAGAAGTTGCTGCGTTGGCCGTCCTGCTCAACCACTGAGAAACTACGTACTTCACCACTCTTGGCAACCGTCACCACGAACTTGCCCATCGAAGAGGTGCGATCTTTCGGCGTCAGGGTAAAGGTATCGGCAGTCTGGGCAACGTTGTATTTCGCCCAGTCAGCTGTGTTGTTTCGGGTTAGCAGCACAAACGGAGTTTGTTCAGTCGCATCGGCAAGCCACATCGCTGTCACCTGCTCGATAAATGGACTGTAGTACCAGAGTGTCTTGCCATCCGAGATCAACAGGTTTTCATCCGGCATCACCGTATTCCAGCGAAACAGGTTTGGACGCTGAATCGCAACATCCCCTTCCCCTTCCACCAGCAAATCACCTTCCGGGCTAATGACTTTTTGCTTAAATTCGGCACTGAAAGCATTCACTTTGCCCAGCCTTGTACTCAGCTCCTGCTGTGGCGTTGCCCATGCACCGGAAGATAAGAAAACAGGAGCTGCGACAAGCAGACTTACTAATACTTTTTTTATCATTATGACTTAACCTTTTCGGTTCAAAACTGTTCAAATCGTTTGTTTACCATCTCCAAAACCGCTCGGAAACAGTTATTAACTTCGGTTACCACGCAGGCCCGGCTATATCAGATAATTCCCTGATATAGCCTAGTCCTGTGGAGGTGGCGGTGGTGCCAATACCTCACGATTGCCATTATGCCCCGGAGCACTGACGATACCATGCGCTTCCAGTTGCTCGACAATTCGCGCCGCCCGGTTGTAACCAATCTTAAATTTACGCTGCACGCCCGATACAGAGCCTCGGCGAGATTCGGCAACAAACGCCGCCACCTGATCAAACAAC
>NZ_JAKRFQ010000502.1 GCF_022347985.1 Photobacterium sp. OFAV2-7 | reverse complement strand
AGATTTCACCGGAAACAGATAAAGATCCTTCTCTTGGAACCAATGTGATCACGGCGTATCTGGCGCGCAACCCTAAAGTAAAACTGATTATGGTGGACCATGGTGCGCTGACCTCGCAAATGGGGAACTTCCTGCGCAATGCCGGGGTTCGTCCGCAAGAGCTGTATGTTGCCGGGTTTAGCCTTTCGCCAGCTACGGCGGATGCGATTAAAACCGGTTATGTTCAGCTGGTGGCCGATAGCCAGCCGTACTTGATGGGTTACCTGTCGGTTGTACAGGTTGTGCTGAGCAAGCGCTATGGTTTCTCGGGCCTGGACATCAATACCGGAGCGGGTTTTGTGAGCCAGAACAATATTGATTTTATCGCCCCCTTGGCGGCAAAAGGCATTCGTTAATGACGGAGCGAGTGCTTGAACTGACCGGGTTGAACAAATGGTTTGGCCCGGTTCATGCGTTGAAAGACATTCACTTTTCGCTAAACCGTGGTGAAGTGTGCGCGCTGCTCGGTGATAACGGTGCAGGAAAGTCGACTCTTATTAAATTGATCGCCGGTGCTGAGCAAATTGAGGACGGCCAGTTGTTGATTGGCGGAGAGAAAGTACCGACTCACCGTTACTCGGTACAGCAGGCTCGCCAGTTAGGCATTGAAACCGTGTATCAATCAGGCTCTCTTGGTGAGCAGCAGCCAGTTTGGCGCAATCTGTTTCTTGGCCGGCATTTTCGTAACAGGTTGGGGTTTATTGATCACAAAGAAGAGCGCAGACAAGCTGCTCATCTCCTCAAGACTCTGGATTTTCGTGGTGTCGGGGCCAATATTGATGCCCCGGTGAGTTCACTTTCAGGTGGTGAACGTCAGGGACTGGCTATTGGCCGTGCCATGTTATTCGATGCCCGGGTGGTGATACTGGATGAACCGACAACAGCGCTGTCAGTCGGCGAGGTCGAGAAAGTATTGTGCTTTATCGAGGCCTTAAAGTCGCAGGGCAGAGCGTGTTTATTGATCACTCATAATATGAATGATGCCTATCGGGTTGCCGATCGGTTTGTCGTGATGGATCGCGGCACTGTCGTGGCGGAGTACCGAAAATCACAGATGACCCAGTCTTCGCTTCAAATGGCGCTGCTGGATGCAGTCGGAAGAGGGGCATGATGAATTTGTTTATGCTCCGTCACCGGGTTCCGGTGCTAACTGCGTTTATCCTTGTTGCTCTCTGGGGGGTATTTACGGTATTTAGTCCGGAGACTTTCCTCCATGGCCGTATTTACATTTCTTTCATGTCGACGATTCCGTTTACGGCGATGCTGGCTTTTGCTTTGACCTTGCTGATCATTGCACGTGAAATCGACATGAGTTTCCCGGCTGTTGTTGCGCTGGGTGGTTTTGTTTTCTCCCAGATATTCCAGCTTACCCAGTCGCCCATACTGGCATTTGGTTCGGCGATTGCTGCGGGCATCGCGTGCGGTATCCTGAATGGGATACTGGTCGTGTATTTCCGTATTCCATCGATAATTGCCACAATAGGTACGCAGTTCTTCCTTGGTGGCCTGACAACTGTGCTGGCTGACGGCCTTGCGTTGAGTATCCCGCAAGTTCGTGATAGCTGGATTCACACCCTGATGGTCGGCCGTATCGCCGAGTTCATTCCGGCCCAAGTACTGTGGGCACTTCTGATGGTTTTCTTGCTGTGGCTGATCCTCTCCCGCCATGTTTTCGGTGATAATGTCAATTTTATTGGCGATAACCCAAAAGCAGCACGAGTGATGGGGGTACCGGTTGAGCGGACTCGCCTGATGTTATTTATGCTGATGGGCTCAGTGTCGGCTTTGGTTGGGGTATTTGTCAGCCTTGAGATGAGCAGCTGGTGGCCCAATCAGGGGCAGGGCTACATGCTATTGGTTTTTGCCTCGGTGTTCATTGGTGGTACGTCTGTGCTTGGTGGCCGCGGCACTTTGATTGGCACCCTATTTGGTGCCTGCATTATCGGTATTTTAGAAGCCGGGATCATCAGCGCCGGTCTAGCCGGTTTTTGGACCCGTCTGATTTACGGTGTCACCATTCTTGCTTCGCTGATGGTCCATAGCATGATGTTGAAACAACACATGGGTTCATGGCGGCGGCTACTTTTTAATAAGGTATAGATATGACTCAGATAACCATTATCGGTGCGGGCAGTGTGATGTTTACCCGTCAGATTACTTCGGCCTTATTCTCTTATCCTGCGCTTAACGGTATTGATTTGGTGCTGATGGATATTGATCCCGAGGTACTTAAGCGAAGTTATCAGCTTATTAGGAAAATGGCAGAGCAGGCTAATATCCGTGTTCGGCTTAGCATGACAACTAATCGGCGCCAGGCGCTGAGTGGTGCCGATTTTGTTATTAATGCCATTCAGGTCGGAGGGTTGGAGCCATGGCGGCTGGATATGCAAATTCCGGCCAAGTACGGCGTGATACAGGAAGTTGGCGACACGATGGGGCCGGGTGGTATTTTCCGTGCGCTACGCCATATTCCGCCAATGCTGGCCATACTGCGAGACATGGAGGAAGCCTGTCCCGAGGCGTTGTTTATTAACTATGCTAACCCTCTTGCGCCATTAACCTGGGCGGCAAAAGATTACAGTACGATCCAGTCTATTGGCTTGTGTTATGGGGTGCGTTATACCACGGCTCAGTTAGCTGGGTATTTGGGGGAGGGCGATTGGGTCGATCATCCGTCGACCCCCGAGCGCTGGCAGCGACTGATGTATCAGGATGTACCTTCACATATTGATTACGAGTTTGCGGGTATTAACCATATGACCTGGATCACCAAGATGACGGCTAACGGCAAGGATCTGCAGCCCCAAATTCGTGACATGGTTAATGACCCCAAGGTTTATGCTGCAGATGGCGTACGTTGTGAAGTGCTGAAATTCTTTGGTTTATGGTGCACCGAAAACCATTGGCACTGTAGTGATTACCTCCCTTATTTCCGCAAAAATGAAGAGATGATTAATCATTTCCTGCCTCAACGCTGGAACTTGTTGGCACTGGAAGAAAAAGTACATGCTGCGGGTGAGGCCGAAATTGATGCTCAGCTTGCAGGGGTACAAAAGTTTGTTATTGAGCCGAATATGCTCAATGCGCCAAAGCTGATCAACGCGACGGTCAGCGGTGAGCGAATACGAATAAATGGTAATGTGCCGAACCGCCAAGCAGAAGGGTTGTTGATCGATAACCTGCCTGAAAACTGTGTCGTTGAAGTACCAATTTGGGTTGATAGTAAAGGCCTTCACCCGCAGCAAATGGGTCGTTTGCCTATGCAGTGTGCCAGTTTGATCAAAACCAACACTGTCGTACAAGAGTTGATTGTCGAGGCGGCGCTGACTAATGATCTTGATGCTGCGCGTTATGCACTTGCTCTGGATCCAGTAACAGCAACCGTGTGTACCCTTGAGCAAATAGATGCCATGTTTAAAGAGATGTTTGCGGCTCAGCGACAATGGTTGCCGCAATTTGCCAAAATGTAATAGCTAATGTGTAATCGCTAAAGTCTCGTTTTATCTTAAGCTGGGTAGTGTGTAGTCTACCCAGCTTATATTTAAGTTGAGCACCAATAAGTCGAGATTCAGCGTACTCCAGATCTGGAGCCGCGTATGTTAGGTGGCCGTTAGATACGAATTCAATTTTTGAGATTACAAAGCGAAATTAACTCTTTGGGAGATTGAATAATGAAGTCTGGCTGGGTTGACCAGGCTCCAGGGTTAGCCCCACTATATGCC
>NZ_JAKRFQ010000501.1 GCF_022347985.1 Photobacterium sp. OFAV2-7 | reverse complement strand
CCACACTCTCAAAAAGGCAGCAATCTTTCAGACATGGTGATCTTTGAATCCCACGTCCGTGACTTCTCTGCCCTTGATGCCAGCACACAAAACAAAGGTAAATATCTGGCCTTTACCGAGCAAGGTACAGTACCAGTTGATCACCTCAAGCAACTCAGTGAAGCGGGTATGACCCACCTGCATTTGATGCCGGTATTCGATATAGCAACCATCAACGAAGATCCAAAGAAAGTTGCCGATATCGACGAGTCGTTCAGCAAGCTATGTGAGGTAAATCCCGCAGTCAAAAAATCTGACTTCTCAAGCTATTGTACAAGTGGCGGCACTATTGCAGACGCCTTTGCTGAGCTTGCTGCAGAAGACAATAAGGATAATGCAAAGGTAGAAGCTCTCAATGAATATGTACGCAGTGTTGATAGCTTCAACTGGGGCTATGACCCATTCCACTACACTGTTCCTGAGGGTTCTTACGCCACCAATGCCGAAGGTACCACCCGTATTCTGGAATTCCGTAAGATGGTTCAATCCGTCAAGGAAGACATCGGCATGAATGTGGTGGTGGATGTTGTTTACAACCACACCAATGCATCCGGACTGAATGATAAATCAGTACTCGATAAAGTGGTTCCTCTGTACTACCAACGTTTGGCTCCAGATACAGGCAGCGTAGAAACGTCAACATGCTGTGATAACACAGCACCAGAGCATGCCATGTTTGCCAAGCTTATCGACGACTCGGTACAAACCTGGGTAAAAGCCTATAAGATCGATGCCTTCCGGTGGGATCTGATGGGCCACCACCCTCTTACTCAAATGCAAGGAACACTTGAAGCAGCACGTAAGATCAACGACGAGGTGTACTTCTACGGTGAAGGCTGGAACTTTGGTGAAGTTCAAGATGACAAACGCTTCGTACAAGCTACACAGAAGAACTTAGGCGGTACGGGTATCGGCTCGTTTTCTGACCGACTACGTGATGCTGTCCGAGGCGGTAGCCCATTCGATGGCGGTGAAGGTATCCGTAAAACCCCTGGCTTTGCGACAGGTGCCTATGTTAAGCATAATGACCTAGTCAATATCAATGCTGATGACGATGAGGATGGCGTTTCAGATGAACTAGCACGTGCGCTTCATCAGACAGATCTGACCCGACTGGGCATGGCTGGTAACCTTAAAGATTTTGAGTTCATTGACTATGAAGGCAACGCTCTGAAAGGTTCAACCCTAGACTACAACGGTCAGGCAGCAGGCTATGCCGAACAGCCATGGGAAGTGCAGAACTATGTTTCCAAGCATGATAACCAGACACTTTGGGACATCAACATGTACAAGGTCTCTCACGATGTCTCGCTAGAAGATCGTGTCCGTATGCAGGCTATTGGCATGTCAACAGTACTGCTGGGTCAGGCAATGCCATTTAACCACATGGGCGGTGAGCTGCTGCGCTCTAAATCCATGCAGCGAGACTCATACGACTATGGTGACTGGTATAACCGTGTTGACTTTACCCTGAATGACAACAACTGGAACAAGGGGCTTCCTGCAAAAGATAAGGATGCAGCCAACTACGCTGTTATCGAAAGTGTGCTGACAGCAGATGCACAACCATCAGCAGCAAACCTTGAGCAGATGTTTGAGTTCTACAAAGAGCTGCTACGCCTGCGCAAAGCATCACCTTTGATGACGCTACCTGGTGCTGATGAAATCATGAAGCGCGTTGACTTCCGTAATACGGGTAAAGGTCAAACACCGGGTATGATTGTGATGTCCATTGATAATGGTTCATCGCAAACCACAGATCTCGACAGTGCTCTTGATTCCATTGTAATTGTGATAAACGCAACACCAACTGAGCAAACAGCAGGCAGCTTCCTTGATAACAACAACGAAGCCATCGCCCTTGCAGGTTTCGAGCTGAGTTCAACCCATAACCAGGCGAACTCTATTGCCGGCAATGCGAGTTTTGCCAATGGCAAGTTCACTGTTCCAGCATGGTCAAGTGCTGTCTTTGTTCAGCCTCGTGGTAACGAGCGTGGATTAGGCCTGCCAGTATCGCAAAAAGCAGACATTCCTCCGTTTGAAGCAGCTAAGAAAGTCTATGTCGCAGGTAGTTTCAATGGCTGGAACAAAACGGGCACTGAAGCCGCTTATGCAGGCAAAGGTCTTTATAGCGCCACTGTCGGTTTGAGCACTACTGCAGAATACAAGATGACTACGGTTAAAGGTGATGATGTATCTTGGTATGGCTGTAACGGCGACGGCAACTGCTCAGTTTCCAAATTAGGTATGTACAAACTATCTTTGGATGCAACTAACCCTGAACAGCCTGTTGTTCTTGATGCTGAACTTAAAGACGACTATACAGGTGTTACTTGGTATATCCCTGGAGATATTTCAGGGGGCTGGGATCATAAAGACGGGCGTAAGATGACGTCAGATGACGCTGTTAAATTCAGCTTTACGACACCAACGTTGGAAGCTGGTAAGATGCAGGGTTTCAAGTTTACCGGTGGAGACTGGGGCAAGTTTGAACATGCAGCCAGTGATGTCGTTGCAGCTAAAGGAAGCCTTGCGTTCTCTGGCTCAAACAATATTGAGTTTACTCCAGCTGAAGCTGGCATCTACCAAGTAAGCTTTAATATCTTGACCAAAGAGGTTGATATCCAAAAGAAATAATTGTTGATTATTAAATCACTGTCTAAAGCGCCAGTTAACTATAACTGGCGCTTTTTTGCTAGTCACTTGAGGTAGCTTGGGTATAAAACTCAAACTAAATTAATCTCCAATACAGAATTCACCGATACACCATTCCACTTATACGTATAGTGTTTGGTCTGGCAGACTTTAGTGACTAAGTTCGGTTTGAAGAGCGCATAGCAATCATGCCCCTGATGGCGAACTGACTGATAAACGATCCCATCGCCTTTCTGCTCCTTGATTTCATTAGCCAGCATTTGCGAATGTGCGTAATTTGTCGGATGGTAAATGTTTTGGTCGAGGTATTGCTGCTCTGTAAGATCAACCAATGTTGCGTTAAACCAGGCATCGATACAACGCATCTGAATATCCTGTGCAGGTTCCTGAGTGTACCCCATCACCCGCTCCATATGATGAACGGTTTCTTTTATGGCGGTATTCACATCCGGTGCAGCATAGTAAGCCCCGTAGTCGGCGGTGTTAAATCGCGCTCCATCCGGGCTGACATGGGTAAAAGCAGCCATCACATAACTGCAATGCGGGACCCCCACTAAGCGTTCTTCAAGCGGGATCTGCGAAAAATTACCGGCCTCTTCCGAAAGGCGAGGATTGGTTATGGCCTCGACGGCAAATATCGCTTCAAGCTGTTCGGGCTTAGCCACATCTTCATACAAATTAATGGGCGGATATTTCGATGGGATCAGACGATAACAGTGCTGATCACTGAAGGGTTTCACTGGATGGCTCATCTACGATTTCCCACCTCGCCAGGCATTCAGACGAGATGCTACCTGATATAAGTCAACCACTTTGCCCTGAACCATGATATCCATTGCCGAGCGACCAGCGAAAAATGGGTGAGAGTTGGGCTTCTGCACCCATTGGTACACACTCTCTTCAGCGGTAAACATGATCCGAAGACATTTGTGAATATTGAGTATATAACTCATCCGCTCCAGCAGATCCTTCGAAACCTTGGCCGATTCTGGATGACTACGATACTTATTTAACGTAGAGCGGCTCGCCAAGCCAAGAATGGCCATCTGCTGTGCCTGGGTACAAGCCCACTT
>NZ_JAKRFQ010000500.1 GCF_022347985.1 Photobacterium sp. OFAV2-7 | reverse complement strand
ATCTATGATCATATGGATTACGTCGCAGAGGCGTTAATCAATGTATCCCACCGGGCCAGTCATTTATCAGGATTAGAGTTCTCATTTGAAGCTCCGGTGCTTCGTCATTTTACCTCAACATTCAGACCGGCTAGTAAATAGCTGTGTTGCTTTTTATAACGAAACAGTGGTGATATAGGGGCTGATCCCTGTTGTTACATAGCTCAAAATGAGTGAACAGTCTGGAACATCCTGTGATTTTGGTTCCAATATGTACAAGGCTCATCTCCCCCGGCTTGTTACTGACTATATTCAAAGTAAATCAGGTAATTAATCAACGGCCTAACCAATAATAACGAACAGAAGGGGGCATGGTGATGCGTTCAACTATATGGATGAAGTGGTTATCGATTTTTAGTTTGCTGTGTATGTGGTCGGTAAATGCTTATTCGGCAAAGCTGGTTTTTTCAGAAGATGGCGTCGTTTTTAAAGAGCTCACTTTGGTGGACATGAAGAAGCAGCTACTGACACACCAGATTGATATCTATGATCCTCAATATGAGAAAGACAAACGATATCTGGCTTTTTCTCTGCATGATGTCATGGCACTGGCTTATGGAAAATCTTGGGAAAGTAAGCTGAGTACCGACGTTAAGTTTGTTGCGCTTGACGGATACCAGGCAGTTTCGCCTTTCGATAAACTGTTAGAACAAGGCGGCTACATTGTATACCTTGATGCGGAGCAGCCTGATTGGGAACTTATTGGTCACAACCAGTCTAACCCCGGGCCTTTCTACATGGTCTGGACTGGCAACAAGCAGACGCCAAAGCAAGCCTATCCATGGCCTTATCAGTTGGCGGCTATTGATACGGTTGAGTTTAAAAATCAATACCCGGCGGTGTATCCTCAGCAAGTTAAAGAGACGACGAATGTATTTGCCGGGTTCAAATTATTTAAAGACAGGTGCATGAAGTGCCACGCATTGGATCAGCAAGGAGGAAAGGTCGGCCCTGACTTGAATGCCCCTATGAATATCCTAGCTTATCGCAGCCCCGAGGTATTGCGGGAGTACATTCGTCAGCCATCGAAATTTCGCTATACCCAAATGCCTGATCATACCGATCTTAGCTTCCAACAAATTGATAGCATTCTGGAGTATTTGGCCTACCAGGGCAAAGCTGCCAAACGTTGAATACCCTTAAAACGAGGGAGAATCAATGTCCAGTAAGCTCAGCAGCTTTGCTGAGCTTATCGATTGAAACTGCGTGATAAAAAGTGGTTTTCCGCTATTCCTAACTGTGTTCCAATACAAAAATAATAATAGTCAGTTGTAAAGGAAGTACTTATGTCTCTCATCATTCCCATGGTGATCTTTATGCAGCAGCGCATGGCAGAGGCAGGCAATGCCGAAGATGCAAAGGCGATGCAGGCATATATGAAGACTGAACAGCCGTTTTACGGTGTGAAGACACCGGAACGTCAGGCCATTTTTAAGCAGGCTCGCGAGCACACTAAAGTCAGCACATTTACGGACTATAGTCGCCTGGTTCTTTGGCTTTGGTCGGGAGAGAACCGGGAGGAGCAATACTTGGCCATGGATGCAGCCGAGTATTATAAAGCCTTTCGTACCAAGGAAGCATTTGAAATTTATGAAGAGATGCTTCTGGAGGCCAGTCATTGGGATACCGTAGATAAAATTGCATCTAACCTTATTGGTGACTTGGTTAAAGAACACCGTGAGTTGGAAGAAAAGCTAAGAGAGTGGCGTGTATCTGATAACATGTGGTTGCGCCGAGCGTCATTGCTGGCACATCTTAAGCATAAGTCTGAAACAAACGTTGCTTTACTGGAAGAAACAATCCTGATGTTGGCGCATGAAGAAGAGTTCTTTATTCGAAAAGCGATTGGCTGGGTGCTGCGAGAATATTCCAAAACCGATCCTGACTATGTGACAGAGTTTGTAGCTCACAATGAAGGTAAGCTTTCTGCACTAAGCAAGAAAGAAGCGTTAAAAGTGATTGAAAAAGTGCAGTAACCAGGTACAGATAATGAAAAAGGCCATCTCATGATGGCCTTTTAACGTTTGGTAATACAGTCTGACTTCGTTTAGAAATGCAGGCGGATCACAGATTCAGCGACACAGCCCGGACGGCGCACGCCCTCAATCTCAACTGTTAGTTCCTGAACGATTTCAAGTCCACGTTTGATAGGTGTAACTGACTGAATTTTTGTGCTGGCACGAACACGGTTACCTGCTTTTACCGGATAAGGGAAGCGTACCTGATTCAACCCGACATTAACGGTCATCTTCGCCGTTGGGAATTTCTGGTTGTCCGGATCAACACTGTCAGTCAGCACAGAAAGTAGCGACAGAGTTAAAAAGCCATGGGCAATAGTGGTTTTAAAAGGTGACTCTTCGGCCGCACGCTCCGGATCGGTGTGGATCCACTGATGGTCCTCAGTAACATCTGCGAAGCTGTTAATACGGTTTTGATCGACGGTTAGCCACTGTCCGACATGAATGACTTCACCAAGGGTGTCATTCAACTCATTGAACAGTTTTTCTGCTTCAGGCTTCATTACGATCGGCGCAGGCTGGGCAACAGGCTCAGCTGGTGCTGCTATATCGTCATTGGAGGCCAGTTTATGATCTTTTATTAAAAGACCGATCTGGCTATTGTTTGCCTTATTTCTAAGCTCAAGCCAGTAGTCACGCAGGGAAGGTGATAGGAAATCTTTAAGTTCGAACGGATGTAGTGAAAGAACATCACGCTTCTGTTTAAAAAAATCGACTACATTCATGACTATGTGACCTTATTAATATGTGTCTTGAAGTGGCTGAGGCTGTGTATTGTAGCGGTTATAGCCAACAATAAAAGTCATTTTGTGCCCTGGATCTCACTTTCAAGCTCATCCGATGAGTGTTTCTTTTTATTTATCAACTATATATGAATAACGCAAAGATAGTGCAAATAATCTAAAAATTGACATAACTATCACGTAAACGGTATGAATTCTCAATAAAACACTATTTTCAGCGAACACTTGTACACAATAAATATTATTTTCAGCGAACACCTGTACACATTTTTGCTATTTTGAGCGCACACTTGTAAGCAGTAATTATTAATTCAGTTGAATTAATAGCAAATAAATGCGTCATGTTAAAAAAGAGCAATAAAATAATCATAGAGGAAAAATAAGTATATTTCTTGAACTATTTTCTAATAAATGATTTTTTTTGTTCTATTTGCTGACACTTTATTGTTATCGAGTTTAATTCTCAATTCAGAGAAGATAATGTGCTGCTTTTAGGCGCTAACCTTAGTGAAAATTCGATAAGGTTGGTGTATCTGTGATGTGCAGATTGTGGTCTGTCTTCCTTCTCTTGCTGCCTTTGGGGGCTGCGTTGCCAGCCCCCAAAGACGAGATTGTTTTCGCACTCGATAGCTATGTGAAAAAGTCAGTGAAAAAAGGGATACCCGGTGCATCATTGGCTGTCATTATCAATGGCAATATTCGCTTGCTGCGTGGCTACGGGGTGACAAAAGCCGGTGGCAATAAGCGGATAAACTCAGCCACTGTTTTTCCGCTGGCATCAATATCGAAAACATTTGCATCGGCTGCAACATCGATATTGGTTTCCAAGGGGCTAATTGAATGGGATACCCATGTCATACCTTATCTTGACAATATTGAGTTCAGCGATCCTGATCTGGGTAAGAGCGTCACATTAAGGCATTTGCTGTCGCATACTACCGGATTGGTGCCTCAGGCTTACTCCGATATGTTGG
>NZ_JAKRFQ010000499.1 GCF_022347985.1 Photobacterium sp. OFAV2-7 | reverse complement strand
GTAGGAATCACTGACTGGAACGCCGGCGTCAGAATAAAGGACATAAACTGATCGGCCAGCTTCTGGTTCGGGCTGTTTTTCAGCTTGGCCGCCACCTCAACCTGCATGTAATGCCCTTCGCTGAAGTAAGAGGCTGATTAGTGGATTTGTTCTGCAACTCGCTCAAGGCTATTTCAAATACAGGTTCAAGCAGAAATGAGGGCATACCCTCTGAGCTCCTGCTTGCAAACCTGTTAATTGACTCAAAAAATTTCTTTAAGATACATTTCCTTTGCAATATCAATAAGCTGAGTATCTTTACTTATAGGCAGCGTCGCTATTAGCCCACTGAAAATGAGTTCAGCCTTCGTTGCTTTCTGTTGAGCATCATCAACATCATGTCGAGCGAGCATTTCAGCTATCAACTCAACCCGATCATGACTGTATTGAGTACAAATCGATGTTATATCTTCATCTTTGTTACAAAATTCACTATAGGCAAGCTGAAAATAGCACCCATAGAACTGGTTCTCTGTCACCAACTGGCGAAGTTTTTCAAACCTTACATCGATTTTTTCTCTCAACGATAATTCCTCATCATTGATAAGCTCTATTAAAGCCTTCGTGTGCATCTTCGAGTAATGTTCAAGAGTTGCAGCGATCAAGCACTCTTTTGACTTGAAATAGCGGTATATCGTCGCTTTCGAGAAACCTGTTTTTGACGTAAGTTCATCAACGCTCGTACCCTGGTAACCATTTCGAATACAGAGATCAGCTGTTACCTCAAGTATCTTCTGTATCTTCTCGTCTTTCTTGCTCATGTTCAGTCTCCCGGTAGCTCTATACCTAAAAAATAAACTAAACCGTTTCGTATTAAAAGTGTTGACATATTATTTTTGTGAGCTAACCTTAACAACAAATGAAACGAAACAGTTTAGTTTAGAAAGACAAAGAGGAAACATCATGACTATTAAAACTATCGCTCTATCTACATTGCTATTAGCTTCTGTCTCAACAGCTATTGCAGCACCTGGCGATGATCATGATCGCATTACAGACCGCTCAGCCAAAGAGCTACGCCTGCAAGCTTTAGAAAATGCACCTGCTTTTGAATCGCAAGTGGCTCCGCTGAAATATTTTGATCGCGATGAACCAGTCTCAACACGACATGCAACTGAATTACGTATACAAGCCTTGTCGTCACCATCGCGCAATACTGAACCATTTGTGCAACGTGATCGCGACGAACCAGTATCCACTCAGCACGCAACCAAGCTACGCTTGAAAGCTTTGGAACAAAGCAGCTAAACACTAGCAAACAAAAATTAAGTTAATTGAAGATAGACTTCTTCAAATACGGGCTTGGGGGATAGCAAGATCAGTGTCAATATTCATAGGACGAATTAAAAGGTCGCTTTTGGGCGGCCTTTTTATATTCAGCGACTTACAGTACTGAATCAATCAACAATTGTGTTTCATTCTTGCTGAGCGACAACCTCGTTGATCCCTTGCCAGAACTGCTCGACTGCAGGGCGATTCGCCCCTTTTGAACGGTAGCAGACAATATCCAGCGAGATAGCCAGCTCAGGTCTTTCCGCAAAGGCTTGGACCAACAGGCCTTGCTCAAGCTCTTCCTCAATAGCATGTAACGGCGCCCACGCGATCCCCATACCACTGACAGCCATTTTAATCAGCGACTCGCTTAAGGTTGTTTCAAATACAGGCTCAAGAGGCAACCCTACTCTTTCGGTTAGGGGAGCGACAACGTTAAACAAGAAAGTATGCTCGGAATAAGCCAGATAAGGGTAGCGACTATCTTTGGGATGATTTTCCAGCAGCTCAGGAGAGATCACCGGAATGATCTTTTCCTTAAACACCAGACACCGTTCAACCTTGTCTTCAAGCAAAAAGGAAGGACGCATGCCCTTGGTGTTATAGGCAAATAAAATATCATTAGAATTATCTAGCAGCGCCTGAAAGTGGTTATCAATTCCCTGCACCGAAGGATTGAGCGCAAGATTGAGCCCTTCTAATAACGAACCGGCCTGGCGAAACAATCTCGGCATCAAGTTCACCGCGAAGGAATGCAGACAGACGATGCGCACCGTACTGTCTGTTTTGAGGGATTCGCGAGAGAAATCTTCTTTGGTGACTTTGACCATTTCGAGCAGATTTTCTACATAGGGAACAAACTTTTCACCCTGCTCGGTTAGCGTTATTGGATATGAGGTGCGATCGAATAACGGTACCCCAACCCACAACTCCAAAGCCTGGATCCGGCGACTAAACGCTGACTGGGTAACATGCCTGGCTTTAGCCGCGGCAGAGAAGTTACCCAATTCCATTAGGCTCATAAAGTCATCTAACCATTTGAATTCCATGGAAATACCCTCAAAAATCCCTATCTATGATCTGAGCGAATACTATCATTCAAAATCAGCAATGGAAATCAAAATACATATATAAAAAGTAGGGGTATGCTCATTTTCGTTGATTGGCGCAATGTTAAGCAATGCTGTTTTACGACGTATTTCGACACCTTTTCAATGCGTATTACCAGTAACGATTATCCAAAATAACACTTAGAGGAAATCATGTTTACCCTACTGAAAAATACCGAACTCTATAGCCCAGAGCATATTGGCAAAGCCGATATTTTACTTGGCCAAGGTAAAATCCTCGCGATTGAACCAGAACTGCATATCAATGGCCTGAGTGAAATCACAACCATTGACTGCCAAGGGAAAACCGTCACCCCGGGACTGATTGACCAACACATCCACCTGACCGGCGGTGGTGGCGAAGCCGGATTTGCCAGCCGGACACCACAAGTAACACTGAAAAAGCTGATCCAGGCCGGAACAACCACGGTTGTTGGTGTACTCGGTACTGACGGGATCTCCCGCTCACCCAAAGATCTCTATGCCAAAGCCGCGGCACTGACCGAAGAAGGCATCAGCGCATTTATGCACACAGGATCTTATGAGGTGCCGACCAAAACCATTACCGGGTCAATTCGCGATGATCTTGCTTTCATTCCCGCCGTGCTCGGAGTGAAAATAGCATTGGCCGATCACCGTTGTTCATTCCCGACCCTCGAAGAACTGGCACGGATCGTCTCTGATATCCGTATCGCCAGCATGCTCTCAGGAAAGCGGGGGTTACTGCATGTACATATGGGCGGACTTCCTCAGCCATTTAGTCTAGTCAACGAGTTACTCGATATGGGGCTGCCGATTCACCACTTCTCCCCGACCCATGTTGCCCGGACAGAAGCCCTGTTTGACGAAGCCATTGGCTTTGGCCTGCGTGGCGGCTGTATCGACATCACCTCAGGCGGCAGCCGATTTACGCCACCAGAACAGGCAGCCAAGCTGGCACTCGAATCAGGGGTTGCTGCCAACCTAATCACCATCAGCTCCGACGGTAACGGCAGTTTACCTAAGTTCAACTCTCACGGGGAACTCACAGGCCTGACGGCAGCTAATGTCGACAGCAACCTGTTGTTGCTACCAAAACTGATAGATCAAGGAATTGCACCGGAGCTGGCAATCGCCATGATGACCGCCAATGTTGCCGATTCTCTCGGGATCAACAAAGGACGCATCCAGCCTGGGAAAGATGCCGATATCTGTATCTTCAACGACGATTTCAGCCTGCACGGTGTAATTGCCAAGGGGCAGACATTACAGCTGAACAACGAGCTTCTGGTCACCGGTAACTTCGAATAAAGGACTAATTATGAGTTTACTTATCGCCTTGATCGGGCTGGTATTTGCCGGTCGCCTGATCCTCAA
>NZ_JAKRFQ010000498.1 GCF_022347985.1 Photobacterium sp. OFAV2-7 | reverse complement strand
ACTTCACCTTCGTCTTCAGCATACAACAGCGGACCTAGCTTATCTGAGAAGCCCCACTGAGTGACCATCTTACGGGCAATGTCAGTCGCTCGCTCGATATCATTCGACGCACCGGTCGACACTTTATCTACACCGTAGATAAGCTCTTCAGCCAGACGACCACCGTAAAGGCTTGAAATCATCGACTCAAGGAATTCACGTGAGTGGCTGACACGGTCTTGCTCTGGCAAGTACATAGTCACACCCAGTGCACGGCCACGAGGAATAATCGATACCTTGTAGACCGGATCGTGATCCGGTACCAGACGACCGATAATCGCGTGACCAGCTTCATGGTAAGCCGTCGATTCTTTCTGCTCGTCCGTCATCACCATTGACTTGCGCTCAGCGCCCATCATGATTTTGTCTTTGGCCAGCTCGAATTCCACCATAGAAACGGTACGCTTGTTGCCGCGTGCCGCAAACAAGGCAGCCTCGTTGACCAGGTTAGCCAGATCGGCACCAGAGAAGCCCGGCGTACCACGTGCAATCAGAGATGGTTTAACATCACCATCCAGCGGTACTTTACGCATGTGTACTTTCAGGATTTGCTCACGACCACGTACATCCGGCAGACCAACTACGACCTGACGGTCGAAACGGCCCGGACGAAGCAATGCTGGGTCCAGTACATCTGGGCGGTTAGTCGCGGCAATAACGATGATACCTTCATTACCCTCGAAACCATCCATCTCAACCAGCATCTGGTTAAGCGTCTGCTCACGCTCATCGTGACCACCACCGACACCAGCACCACGCTGACGGCCGACGGCATCGATTTCATCGATAAAGATGATACAAGGTGCCGCTTTCTTCGCCTGCTCAAACATGTCACGGACACGGGATGCACCCACACCGACGAACATTTCTACGAAGTCAGAACCTGAAATGGTAAAGAAAGGAACCTTCGCTTCACCGGCAATCGCTTTAGCCAGCAAGGTTTTACCCGTACCAGGAGGACCAACCATAAGAACACCCGTTGGGATCTTACCACCCAACTTCTGGAAGCGGCTCGGATCACGCAGGTAATCCACCAACTCCTTCACGTCTTCTTTGGCTTCGTCACAGCCTGCAACGTCGCTGAAGGTCGTTTTAATCTGATCTTCACTCATCATGCGTGCTTTAGACTTACCGAACGACATGGCACCTTTGCCACCGCCGCCCTGCATCTGGCGCATAAAGAAAATCCAAACACCAATAAGAAGCAGCATTGGGAACCAGGAGATGAAGATAGAAGCCAGCAGGCTCGGCTCTTCAGGTGGTGTACCCATCACCTTCACATTAGCGTTAATAAGGTCGTCTAATAGCTTTTGATCGTTGTAGACAGGCAGATAAGTGACGTATCGCGTGTTATCACGTTTATATACGGTGATCTCACGATCATTGAATCGCGCTTCCCTTATCTGATCCTGACCGATTTCACGGACAAAGGTTGTATAGTCGACTTGACGGCCAGCACTATCACCGGGACCAAAGCTCTGAAACACAGACATCAGAACCACAGCGATGACCAACCACAAAATCAAGTTTTTTGCCATGTCACTCAAGGTGTTAACCTCGCGATAACTTAAAGATGAATTTAGGGTACTACAGTTTGTAACCTGTAGCTACAATATAGACCTCACGAGAACGATCTCGTGATGAATCCGGTTTACGAATTTTAACCACTTTGAACATGCTACGCACGTCAGCCAGGTACTGATCAAAGCCTTCCCCCTGGAAAACTTTTACCGCAAAGCTGCCGTTCGGCGCAAGTACTTGCCTACACATATCTAATGCTAGTTCAACAAGATACATTGCTCTAGGTTGATCTGACGCCAAGTTGCCGCTCATGTTAGGCGCCATATCTGAAAGAACCACATCAACCATGTCTGGCTGAATACGGTCCAACAGTGCATCCAACACAGCTTCTTCGCGGAAATCACCTTGCAAGAAGCTCACTCCCGGCAGTGAATCCATAGGCAGAATGTCACAGGCAATCACCTGTCCTTCATCACCAACTACCTCAGCAGCATATTGTGACCAGCCCCCCGGTGCCGTCGCCAGTCGTGTACCATCCAGCGCCTTGGCCAAATCCCACGAGGCACTGATGGCAATGCTATTGGTTGGGTAAGAATCCGGAGCCACTAACACCAGACTATTGTTTAACAAACTTTTACGAGATTGCGGCTCAATAGCCTTCTGCTGCTCGACATAATCCATCCACTTTTCATTGGCAGAAAGATAGATATCAGCCGGTGCGCCTTGAGCAATCTGTCTGGCAAGGGCCGCAGACGAGGCAAACGAAAGCGTCGACTGAGTACCCGTTTTTTCTTTGTATGCCGCCGCCACTTCATTCATGGCATTAGTCAACGAGGAAGCGGCAAAAACTGTCACCTTCTCCGACGCCATCGCCGAGCTTGAAGCCCCCAACGCGCAACCTACAGAAAACAGATACGTTAACAAACGCTTATTCATACTTTACCTCTAATGTCAGCATGCTCAGTTATCGTTATATAGTAAAGTATATAACGATAACTGAAAACCACTCTAGATCGCATTTATTCACTGACTCATATCCTGCCAAAGACTTATCGCTTCAAGGACCAATGATAGTGTGGTGATTCTTTGCAGGCTGTACTCTTCCTATACTCTAAAGTGGTTTGGCTCTATCAAAATCCTGTAGGGAGTACGCTATGGGTCGCTCTTTGTTTCTATTTTTCGCCTTCATCGTATTCGGAATCCAGCCCCTAGCAGCATTAGCCGTGAGTGATTCCGAAAAGTATGGCCGTGCCCGAGAGACAATGGTTCAAGACCAGCTAATTAAGCGCGACATAGTCGACAAAAGAGTGCTAGCGGCAATGAACAAGCTCCCCAGGCACCTTTTTGTACCGAAGATTCTGGCGTTTAAAGCCTATACAGATTCTCCCCTGCCGATCGGAGAAGGACAGACCATTTCACAGCCATATATTGTTGCCCTAATGACGGAGGTTCTCGAGTTAAAAGGCAATGAAAAAGTACTCGAGATCGGGACCGGCTCTGGATATCAGGCCGCGGTGCTTGCCGAAGTAGCCAAAGAAGTAATTAGCATCGAAATCAAGAAAAAACTCTGTGTTAAGGCCAGAAAGCTCCTTGATTCTCTAGGCTATACCAATGTTGAAACACGGTGCGGTGACGGCTATTTCGGTTGGAATAAGGGAGCGCCCTATGATGCTATTATGCTCACTGCCGCTATAGACCATATCCCTCCGCCTCTATTGGCACAGCTCAAGGACGGAGGGCGGCTGGTGCTTCCCTTGGGGAATCCCTTCAGCTATCAGAACCTTGTGCTCGTTACCAAAAAAAAGAATGACTATAGGGTTTGGCAAATTGCCGGTGTTCTCTTTGTTCCCATGACCGGACACGCAATGAAGACCTTCGGGAAATAGCAATGAGTCTCCCGGCAGTTTTCCTCGTATCCCTTTCTTCGCTCGCCTTTGAAGTACTGTTAACCAGGATCTTTTCGATTAGCCAGTGGAATCATCTCTCCTTTATGGTGATCAGCATTGCGCTATTTGGCTTTGCTGCCAGCGGCACTGTATTAAGTATTCTCGATTCAAGGACAAACAACTGGGTAAGGCGACTTGCGACAGGAAAAGCAACATCCATTTTAGTACTGCTCTACAGCTGCTCTACACTTGTATCCTTTATGATCCTTATAAAGCTTCCCCTTGATTACTTCAGGCTTCCACTGGAGTCAATCCAGGCATTGTATCTTT
>NZ_JAKRFQ010000497.1 GCF_022347985.1 Photobacterium sp. OFAV2-7 | reverse complement strand
GGAACCTACAATATTACCCTTCCCGGTGGCGAGCGGCTTGATTGTGTGGTGCTTGTCTCCCTTGGTGACGGCACACCGGCTGTCAGGCTGGGAGAACCGCTTCCCCAGGATGTCTTGCTGGCCCCCACCACCTCTGAACAACTTCAGGTTGATCTCAATAGTAGCGTTGCATACCAGGCCATCATTAATGAAATCGCCTCCGTCGACGGTTGGGGTGATTACGCTTCCGCCGTCGGCGCTAACCCCGAAGATATCGGCAGTGCCGATGTACTGGTTGATGAGCTTATCGCCAATGTCGCCGACAGGGTTGACACTGTTGTAGCAAACTTGGGGACCCTTAACTTTGATGTATCAGCCGTGCTTGCCTCACCCGAAATCAAAGAGCTGGCTACGAATATTATCGATCGTGTACAGACTGAAAAGAGTGCAGTGACGGTTAACGTTGCAACGGCGCTGGAAACAGGTGTCTGGTGGCTCTATTCCGACATGGAATTTAGTGGGGATGGCGAATATACCCGACTCGAAGCCGGAAACATTACTTTTGATGGCGAGACGACCTCCGAGAGCATGTATGAGTGGCTATCCAGCAGTGATGCCGCAATCAGCCTCACAAATCCAACCACTTCCTCACAAAGTATCGCGGCAATAGACCTGACCGGACTGAGCGTTGAAGAATGGGGGCTGGCACCCAGCGGTGATACAACATGGCTACCTATCTACGATCGCCTGGTATTTCGCGCTGCAGATGAATCGAAGGCCGTCTTCACCGATATAGGCCTTGCCGAAAACTCTGGGTTTGACTACCAGCTATCACTTCAGGAAATCGACATATCAGGAAAGAAAGTCGCTTCGTTCCTCACCTTCCCCGAGGCACTTGAGTTTCTTCCCCTGTTGCCATCAGATCTTAAATTTAGTGCCGGAGCAAAGGCTTATAAGCTGACAGAAAGCATGGTCAATGATCATACCCGTTATCAACTATGGAATGATACCGACTGCGATACCCCTCTCAATAATAACTGCAACCGTATCTATATTAACGGCAGTGACACCGCCCCCAGCGAGCTGAGCGAGTTGTTAAATGATGCTGCGACTGACAGCGATCAGGTCGGGAATGCCAAAGGTGCCTGGTTATCGGGTGACTTACTGGCAGAAATGGTCAATAACGATGAGAAATCACTCATTCTATGGCGACGTGTAGCAGCCAACAGCTTTATAAAAACCACCTCTACCTGGGCGCAAACTACAGTCAACAACGTTGAACTATATACGCTAACTATCCCCGAGGATCTCGCCAAGGCCGATAGCGACATCGATAATGACGAACGCAATGTGTTTTTTGCCGTACATGACAATTTCGTCCGCCGAGGGGTTATCATCAGTAGTCTGGATGACGATGCCGGACTGCTATTCAACCAATCAGCCATTGAAACCATCTATAACAATGCCAGTATCGACAACCTGCCGTCATTCGGACGGTGTTCGATCGGCAATAAGGACTCGGGCGCAACAGAAAGTGACTTTATCCAGGCCATTGCCCAGTGCGGTTACTCTGACTCAACGAACTATCTCGGCACCTTCTACAACATGAACCTTGTACGGGTTAACAGCAAAGGAGAAGTTCGGGGGCATCAGTTCCTGGAAAACAACACACTGAACTACCTTAAACGCGGGAAAATCAACTCTACCCAATACTGGACACTAAACAATGGCATTATCCGAATCTCATATGGCGATGACGAGCCGGGAAATAGCTATGAGATGCTGGCAATAACCGACGTTGATCTAAAAAATAGCAAATACGCCTTTAAAATATATACCCACGACTATGTCGACGAAGAAAGCGGCTATGTTGACGAAATCTGGACGTATATCGCTACCCGTTCAAACCCACTCAACAGTCTTGTTGTTTGCGAAACCGGAGATTCACAGACCACTAACGATAGTGAAGTGCCGATATCCGGTACTGAAGGTACACAAGCTACCTACGAACAAGCCGTTGCGGGTTGCTTAAACATCGGTGAAGGCGAACATACCCCTCAATTCACCGAAAGCACTTTGCAAGGTAATGCACTGCAGTCCATCAGCTCACCGACTGAATACATGCTCTTTTTTGATACCGATTCTAACAACAATGCCAAGTTCGAAGGTCAGTTCAGAAATACTGATGCAAACAATCCTGAAGTGGTTAATTTCGAATGGTCCATTGTGGACGGTCAGTTATCAATAGATGCCTCGACCGAGCAGGTAACCATCACAGAAATAAGCAGCATCACCCAAACCAACGGGCTTGAATTCGACATCAAGAGCTTCTCGCAGCAATCAGACTGGGTCGCCAGTGTCGACTACATAACCGACGGTGAAGGCAAAATCTGGAGTGATACCTATAAAGTTATCGACAACAGCACAGTTCCTGAGGTTGTCTTGCCTGCAGCAGAATAGTATTACTAACCGTTTCACATTGCCTTAGACTTCTAGCCGCTCTCTGAGCGGCTTTTTTTCCTTATAGCGGTTCATTCAATGCTGCATCACTTCTTAACCGCTGCGCCAGCATATCAATAAAGGATCTCACTTTAACGGAAGCATAACGCCCTTCTCTGTGCACTATATGAACAGGGCTCGGCTTCAATTCATGCTCAGAAAGCAATACTTTCAGGCTTCCGTCAGCAATATGGCTTGCCACCTGATAGGACAGAACACGGGTGATCCCCAACCCTTGTACGGCAGCTTCTATCGCTGAATCATTGGTCGTAACCGTAAGACGCGGCTGTAACCTGATCGACTGCTCTCCTTTTGGAGATGCAAATCGCCAACCTATCGCAAAGTTGCCCGCACTGGACGCTATAATCGAATGATTCTGAAGTTCACTCGGAATCTCCGGCTCACCATGTTGATCAAGATAATCTGGCGATGCCACCACCACCATACGAACAGTGCCGACTCTCAACGCGCGCATACTTGAATCTGGCAGCTCACCAATACGAACACCAACATCCAGTCCTTCCTCAACCAGGCTGACAACCCGATCAAGGAATATGGCATCCACTTTCATCTCCGGATAACGCTGGAGGTATTCAACAATGCCCGACATGACAAACATTCGGCCAAACAGGACAGGCGCCGTTACTGCAAGGTGCCCTCTAGGCTCGGCATTTATACCGGCAGCGGCTTCGTCAGCCGCTTCAACCTCAGCCAATAAACGCCGAGCATCTTCCAGGTAGCGCTCCCCCGCCTCGGTAGTACGGACATAACGCGTAGTTCGGTTCAGCAGTTTAACGCCAAGCCGATCTTCTAGGGCTGCTACGGTACGAGTAACTGCTGGCGGGGACATTTGCAGCCGCCGGGCTGCCGCGGCAAACCCCTCTTCTTCGGCGACAGCCTGAAACACCTGCATCTGATGAAAGCGATCCATACATAATTCCACTAAATGAAATAATCAATTGCCTTTAGAGGATATTCTTTAATTCAACGAAATCAACCATAGTTACCTCATTCGATGCCCACTCGCATCTGACGCAACACAGCAAGGCAAACACAACAAGCATTTTTCAACATGAGGAAACAATGATGAACCGTATTACCGCAATCGAACGCAACCATGCCAGCAATGAGCAAATTGAGCTATTGGACGCTATCCAGGAACAGCTCGGGATGGTACCCAACTTTCTGAAAGTGTTCGCCAACTCACCCGCTGCACTTCGCGCCTTCCTCGGCTTGCACGGTACTGCCGGAGAGGGCAGCCTGGACGCACTAACCCGGGAACGAATTGCACTTGCCATCGCCC
>NZ_JAKRFQ010000496.1 GCF_022347985.1 Photobacterium sp. OFAV2-7 | reverse complement strand
CAAACGCAGCCGCAACACCTTCCCCACAAACGCCTGTTCACCGACGGCGATTTTGCAACGCCTTCCGGTAAGGCCCGGTTTGTCGCGGTCAGCTATCAGCCGCCCGCAAGCCATACCAATGACAGCTATCCGCTGGTATTAAATACCGGTCGTATTCGCGACCAATGGCATACCATGACCCGGACCGGGCTCTCGGCGCGACTTGGCGAACATACCCCGGAGCCCTATGTCTCCATCCATCCCACGGATGCCAAGCGCTATCAGCTCAATGACAGCCAGATAGCAGCGATTAACAGTGAATATGGCAAAGCCATGGTCAGGGTACACATCACCCAAAACGTAAAGCCGGGAGAGTTGTTTATCCCGATCCACTGGAATGACACCACCTCCAGTGCCGCCAAGGTCTGCAGCCTGATAACCCCGGATACCGATACACTATCGGGCCAGCCTGAATTTAAGTTCACCCCGGTCTCTGTCGCACCGTTATCTTTTCGTAGTGAGGCAATACTGCTGTTAAATACTCCTCTGGACATCAGCGAGTTTGACTACTGGGTGCGGCAAAAAGTCAGCAACGGATATTTATATCGCATCGCCAGTACTCTGACCCCAGAGCAACTGATGCCCCGGCTTGCCCGCTATTGCCAATACGAAAACGGCAAAGAGCTCAGCTACAGCGGCGCAGAAAACGGGCTTTACCGCTATGCGAATATTCAGCAACAACGCCTGCGAAGCTGCTACCTGATAGCATCAGACTTACAGCAACAAGATGTGGACTGGCTCAATCACCTGTTAGATGAACCCATTGATTCTTCGGTAGAACGCAGCCTTATTTCTGGGCGAGCTGAAGGGAAGTTGGCTGGCGGCAAAACAGTGTGTGCCTGCAAGCAAGTAGGAAAAAACACTATCTGCCAGGCGATAAAAGAACAGGGATTATCTTCAGTCGAAGCGATAAGTCGTACTACACAGGCCGGGACGGGTTGCGGCAGCTGCATATCTGAAATCCAGCAACTGTTAGATGAACAGATACTGGTTTCATCCGGTTAAGGCCCGCTTCAATAACCCATTACCTGAAAACACTCTTCTTGATAAATCAGGCGGGCTAATTCAGTATTAGCTCGCCATCATCTCCTGGCGTACGTTGCGGTAGGTCATACTGGCAGAAGCGATGTTGTAGCCAATCCACAACCAGTTAAGCAGCATCATCAGACCGATACATGCCGTAACCGGTGGATAGAGCAGCGACACAAGCACACTTGCCATGCCCAGCAGGTATAAGCGCAACTGAACCTTCATTTGCTGACGGCTGATCAGGCTGTAATGATCGGGCAGCAGCATCATGGCACTAGGGTTCGCCATCGCAATAGGCTGAAGGTGAAGAGTGATCAAGAACGGGACAATTTTCAGCAGCATGCCCTGGATCACCCCAAGCACAAAGCCCATGCCGATAATCAGCGCAATAAAGACCTCTGCCCTTCCCTGCAGCTGAAACGGGATCAGCGGCATGGCAATCATCAGCACGCATCCACAAATCAGGCATGAATACGCCCATTGCCAATAACTGACAACGGTATCCGGAAGTTTGCGCTTTCGCTGGCGGAGTCGATGTAATCCGATCACTGCATACAAAACCCCGACGGCCGCTATCAAGGCTGTGCTGGAATAGAGGCTGAGCTGGAATACACTCGCCACTGCGAGGGAAGCCAAACCGACGACCAGCAAGCCAGGCAGCGCGATACGCCAATGCCTTGGGAACTCTGGGGTAACATGAAACATCGGTATCACCTGAAAGCTGACCGCCATTATCAACAACAAGACCCAGCCAAAAATGCCCGTACTGGCGTGAAAGTTAGTCAGGCTCTTACCGGCGAACGGGAAATAGCCCCACAGATAACCAGCCACCAGTAATAATCCTGCCAGCACAACAACAGCAAGTGCCAACCCGGCAAGCATGATAGGAACCCTGGTCTGTTGCCCGCCAGCTTTTCGGAGCAGCACAGCTAGCAGCGAAATAACAAAATAGCCCAAACTCAGGCCCAATAAGACAAAGCTAGCGCTAAACGTTGGCAAACCGAAAAAACCGGCGCTTAGCGCTAACGTGCCGAGAATCAAGCTAGCCTGCATCAGGAGCAGAGGTATAGGTGGGATAGTAATCGGAGCGCCACATAATACCGGCATGATTTGAAACAACGACCCAATCATGATCATTGCCATCATACCTATCGCTACAAGGTGAGTGATCGCCAGAGAAGCAGGCAGCCAACGACCCAGCCAGATAGCATCACCTTGCCAAATCAGCATCAGTGAGGCAATCACAGCAAAAAACGGTGCGGTCAGGTAAAAGCGCAGCGGCACGTCCAGCTGCGGAATATCATCGAAGTTAAGCCCGGTCAGTCTCATCGCTCTTTCTCATCAAGCAGTTATAAGCTTGCTCATCACCCTGGTGCCAAATCCAGATATGGTGCTTCCCCGCCTCTTCTTCGGTATGACGATAATCAAATTGCTGCTGAGCAAGAATGGCAAACAGCGGAACAGGTTCGCGCCGGTGCCTGACATGCAGCAACTGGCCTCGCTGCAAGGTGGTCAGAGTCTGGCAGATCTTATGCATCGGCTGAGGTGGCTCAAGCTCACTGACATCCAGAGTGATAATAGGCTCCATAGGATCTGCCTCCTTGATTAGGATGCGGCGTTGTTAGGCTTGGCATCCATCTGGGCAACAATTTCCTCACTGTTAGCCAAATGGGCATCCGACATCGGGTAAAGAATTTGCTCTTCTTTCATATTATGCTGCTGGATAAGCAGCATGGTACTTTCCACAATTCCCATAGCACGCTCGGTGGCCTGCTCGCTAATGGCTTGCTGCATCTGCTCAAACAGAGAGCGAACCTGGGCATGTTCCTGACGCATCACCATGGTCGGTCCCGACGTCATGCCTGTTTGGGCTTCAAATGCAGGAAAAAGAATGTCTTCTTCAAGATCAAAATGGTGCAAGGTTTCGGCTTCAAACTGACTCCACGCCTGGCTAAATGCCGTCCAGTTACCTTCGGCTAGCGGACCTTCTGCCTCAACTAACAGGTGGTCACAGCTTCTGTGATGTTGAGTCATATAAGTATTGATGTTAGCCATATGCGCCTCGCGTACTAGTGGTATAGAACTACAAAAAGTAGTGTTTTATCGTACGAGTAATCCTACACCACAAAAGATGCATTAAAAAGATATCTTTTAAAATAGAAACTATATCTTGATCGATATCAGTATTGATTTCTATCCGACAAGGGCAGCTCTGGCTGACACTCACCCGACTTCTTCTAGACTCTCGTTACTGGCCAGCTCAACAGGCTGCTTAACGACAAAAGAGGCCGCCAAGTCGTCTAGGCTCAGCGGTTTGAAGAAGTTATACCCTTGCAGATAATGGCAATTTCTCTCTTTCAAATATCCAGTTTGGGTATTATCTTCAACACCTTCGGCTACTATTTTCACTTCTAGCCGGTGAGCGAGATCAATGATGGCATCCAGCACGTGATGGTTAACCGAATCCACCCCTATCGTATCGACAAAGCTTTTATCTATTTTCAGATAATCAAACGAGATTGTTTGCAGCACACTCAGTGCAGTCTGTCCTGTTCCGAAATCATCAATAGCCACTTCAACACCCAATTGCCTAACAGAAGAGAGCTGAGAGGCAACACGCTGATCGAGAAACTGACGTTCAGTCACTTCAAAGCACAATTCCACCCCAAGTGCTTCAAACCGAGGTTTAAGTGAACTGACTTTTTTCATAGCATCATCTT
>NZ_JAKRFQ010000050.1 GCF_022347985.1 Photobacterium sp. OFAV2-7 | reverse complement strand
GCCCTGATGAAGCGAATGGACAAACTGCTGAAAAACTTCGTCGAGCAGCAGCGGATGAAGCTGCCGGGAAGTCGCTACGTACCATGTTACGAAATCATCACAGCTCCTGGTAACGGCAATGGCAAATAACGCGCTGAAATTATCCGTTATTCGGCACTCGGCGGTTACACTCTGACGATCCAGTGCGTACAATAAAGGGCCTGTATCGGCCCTTTTTTATCAACGTTAACCACCATTATGCAAATCCATCTTGTTGTTATTGATGCCCTGAACCTCATCCGACGCGTCCATGCAGCTCAACCCGGCGAACCCGATGTAAGCAATACGGCACGGGTGTGCTGCCAGGCGCTGGGTAAGATCATCGATAGTAGCAAGCCCACGCATATCGTCGCGGTATTCGATCATCACGGCGAGGATCGCGGCTGGCGGGCCGAACTACTGCCGCACTACAAAGAGGGCCGCAAGCCGATGCCGCCTGAGCTGCTGACGGGGATGGACGAGATCCAGGATGCCTTTATGACAATCGGCATTGACTCGCTGCTATCCGACGGTGACGAGGCTGATGACTTGGTAGCAACGCTGGCGCTCAAAGTTGCCGATCGCGGCCAGCAGGTAACCATCGTCTCTACCGACAAGGGATATTGCCAGCTCCTAAGGCCGACACTGCGGATCCGGGATTACTTCCAGCAACGCTGGCTCGACAGCCCGTTTATCGAGAAAGAGTATGGCGTCAAACCCGAGCAGCTACCGGACTACTGGGGATTGGCAGGGATCAGCTCCAGCAAAATACCCGGGATCCCGGGCATTGGACCGAAAGCTGCGGTGGAATTACTCTCTTCATACCCTAACCTCGAGGCCGTGCTCGCCGCCGAGGATTTGCCGGCCAAGTGGCAGAAAAAGATAGATGGTCATCAGGATCTAGCCATCGCCAGCAAGCAGGTTGCCTCACTGAAAACCGATCTACAGCTTGGCTTCAACCTGCAAGATATTCGCTACCAGATCCCGGCCTGACGGCCTTACTCCGCGATAGAAACTAAAAACGCCATCACAAGGATGGCGTTTTATAAGCACTCTCGCGAAAGAGACGATTAATGCGGCGAGCGGTTGTCCAGACGCTGGATATGTACCGTGATCTCTTCGCGGTCATGGTACAGGTGCTTGGCCTGAAGCTTGAACTTCACACCATTTTGCGTCATGTATTGTTTCAGGTTTTCGATATCCTGCAGCACTTCGTCATAACGGCCCTTCATTGGCAGCTTGAGGTTGAAAATCGCCTCTTTGGCCCAAGCCTTGATCATCCAGTCTCCCATCAGGTGTGCAACGCGAGCCGGTTTCTCAATCATGTCACACACGATCCAGGTAACGTTCTTGCGTGCCGGCTCAAACTTAAAGCCGTCTACTTCATGGTGCTTCACCTGACCGGTATCCATCAGGCTCTGCGCCATCTGGCCATTATCTATAGAATGCACAAACATCGACCGCTTGACCAGCTGATAGGTCCAGCCACCAGGACACGCGCCCAAGTCGACGCCCCACATTCCGGAAGCCAGACGCTCGTCCCATTCCTCACGCGGGATAAAGACATGGAACGCTTCTTCCAGCTTCAGCGTCGAACGGCTTGGCGCATCAGACGGGAACTTCAGGCGCGGAATCCCCATAAAGAACTGCGAATTGTTGTTCGATAGCGAATAACCGACATAACAGCAACCCGGAGCGATGAAGCAAATATGCAGCACCGGCTTCCATGCATTGTCTCTTGCATACAGGATATCTTTCTTGCGCATCACCTGGCGTAGCGGCACCGTAAACTTACGGCAGAACTTCAGCAGTTCCTTGGCCTCGTTGGTGTCCGGCGTTTCGACCCGAAGCTCGCCACAGCGTGGGAAGCCTTCCACCGCTTCCAGGATCGGCGAGATACGGTCGTCCTGCGGTAAATCGGTCAACAAAGGGGCCGCTGCAAACATCTGGCGGGCAAAGATCAGCGAAGAAAACGGCTGCAGCTTAATGAACTGCTCGGCATCCCCCTGCTGATAAAACTCAAAGACAACATAACCGGTATTGTTTTTCGCCCGAGGAAAACCATACAACTCCAGTTTATTTGCTTTGTCCTGAACTTCACCGGCACATTCTTTTTCAAAGCCTGGACGACAGTACAATATAACGTGATTCACTTTGAACCCTCAAGCTGAGCGCCAGGCAGCGACTGCAAGCGCTACCCAGCCAATAATAAAACATATGCCCCCCATTGGCGTGATGGGGCCGAACCATTTTATCCCCGTCAGCGCCAACGCATACAGGCTACCGCTGAAGAGCAAAATACCCACTGCAAAAAACAGGGCTGCGTATAATACCGCTTTTGTCGGCATAATGCGTGCCCAGATTCCACAACCCAGCAAGGCCAGACTATGCCAGGCCTGATATTGAACACCGGTTTTGAACACGTCCAGCAGGTACGGCGCCAGCTGCGCTTTTAAACCATGCGCCGCAAATGCTCCCAGCGCCACCACTACAGCACCACTTAACGTCGCGAAAAGTAAGATGATTCTTGGCCACTGACGGTTAACTTGCATCCACACACTCCTTGATAAAGGCCGCCAGCAAGGCCACGGTTCGCTCACGATTTTGTTGCTCGGTATGGCCTGATGCTTTTCTTGGTTTAAAGCTATGATCACCGTCAGGAAGAAACGCGACCGACACCGAATCGGCATAGCTCCAGCCTTCGACTTCCGCCCTAGTGCCAAATGTATCGCGCTCTCCCTGCAGGATGAGTATCGGCAAAACAGCCTCTTTCAGGTGCTCGCCACGAAAGTTTTCCGGCTTGCCCGGCGGGTGGAAAGGAAAGCCTAGGCACGCCACACCCTGCACTTTCGCCATGCAGTTTTCGACACCCGGCGATTGCGGCACGACATCACTGACCATGATACTGGCCATCCGCCCGCCCATAGACTTGCCGCCGATTACCAGCTTGCCATCGGCAAAAGCATCAATATGGCGCTGAAAGTCTAGCAGCAGCTTGGGCTGACGATCCGGCGGGCGTTTCTTGCCGTCTTCGCGGCGTTTGACCATATACGGGAAATCGAATCGTACAACCCGGATCCCCTGTTTTGACAACCCTTCGGCAATCGCCGTCATGAACTCATGATCCATCCCGGCCCCGGCACCATGGGCGAACAAGAAGGTAGCAAGAGCCTTGCCGTTTTCCGGTTCGTTAATCAGATACTCAGGCAAATCGTGATTATCAGACATCCGGCATATCCTCCTGTTCACGGGCAGCCTTGGCCAGTACCCAGTCGCGGAAAATCTGGATACGACCAGTTTCGGCCTGTTTCTCCTGACACACCAGATAGAAGGCGTTCTTGCTCATCAATACTTCGTCAAACGGGCAAACCAGACGCCCGGCTTCCAGCTCCGGCTGGGCCAGTACGTTGTTGCCAAGGGCGATCCCCTGGCCGTGAACAGCAGCCTGCAACACCATAGTCGAGTGACTGAAGATCGGTCCTTGGTTGACATTGGTGCCGACAATTTCATGGTGGCGGACAAAGTTCTTCCATTCCTTGCGCGAGGTATCATGCAGCAAGGTGTGATACTGCAGATCAGTCAGGGTACGCAGCGGTTTGGCCCCCGCCAGTAACATCGGCGAACACACGGGCAGCAGGAACTCCTGGTAAAGCTTATCGGCACGCAGCCCCTGCCAGTTTCCTCGGCCATAGTAGATGGCGACATCCACATCATCGGTCAGGGAGCCTTCATCCAAATCAACAGCCTTGATCCGGACATCAATATCCGGATGCTGTTCGTTAAAGTCCGCCAGTCTCGGTACCAGCCACTGAATCGCAAAACTAGGAGGTAAACTAATGGTTAACGCTCCTTTTGCACCGCGCTCCAAGACCTTATCAGTGGCATCTGAGATTGCAGAAAAGATGTCTTTGATGTCGAGGAAATAGCTTTGACCTTCTTCGGTCAGCAGTAAGGAACGGTTTCTCCGGCGAAATAATTTGAGACCCAAAAATTCTTCGAGAGCTTTAATTTGGTGGCTTACAGCAGCTTGTGTGACAAATAGCTCTTCTGCTGCACGGGTGAAACTCAGGTGTCTGGCCGCAGCTTCGAACACTTTCAATGAGTTTAGTGGCGGTAAACGTCTCGACATAGTCTTCCTGCATTAGTTTTTTTTATGCTAAACATTATAAATTGTCCATTGTTCAAGTGCTACATAAACCATATGATTTGCTACGCAACGGTGAGGGAGGTTTGATTTTTTGCTCTCAGGCAGTTAAGTCTCATTCATTGTTGCGATGTTGTGTTTGCATATTGTCCGGGTTGTGCCGGACAGGTAGTCAATCTACCAATTTTACTTCCTGTATTTTTGACCTGTCTGTCAAAGTTTATTGTTAGCACTGCGCCCCAACGCAGTGCTTTTTTTTACCTCGATTTTTACGCACAATCCACCCCGTCGATGCAGTATCATTATAATTAAGCTTAATCCTTGCGCTTACGGCAAATAATGGCATGATCGCCTCCTTCTATTTCGCAATGTGACTCACCATGACTGCTCAATTTGATATCAACCAGATTCGCCAACAGTTTCCGGCACTGGCCCAAGACTGCAACGGTCAGCCCCTTGTCTATCTCGACAGCGCGGCAACGACGCAGAAACCCAAGATTGTTATCGAGACGATTCAGCAGTATTACAGTGGTCACAATGCCAACGTCCACCGTGGCAGCCATACCCTCACAGCTGCGGCAACCGCGCAGTTCGAGCAGGCCCGCGCAACCGTCCAGCGATTTATCAACGCCCGGGATAGCAAAGAAATTATCTGGACTCGGGGCGCCACCGAAGCACTGAACCTCATCGCCCAGACCTATGCCCGCCAGACTCTCAAACCGGGAGATGAGATCCTGGTCAGCGAGCTGGAGCACCACGCCAATATCGTGCCCTGGCAAATTGTCGCCGAACAAACCGGTGCCAAGGTCGTCAAGATCCCGATGACAGCTGATTGCCGCCTAGATATGGCTGCTTTCCATCAGCGCCTCGGCAGCCGGACCAAAATCGTTGCGGTGGCCCATATCACCAATGTGACCGGTACCCGCAACCCTATTGAAGAGATGATTGCTGCCGCCCACCAGCGCGGTGCTGTTACGGTGATTGACGGTGCCCAGGCAGTGGCGCACGAGAAGGTCGATGTCCAGGCACTCAATGCCGATTTCTATGTGTTTTCCGGCCATAAGATATTTGCCCCGGCGGGCATCGGGGTCCTGTACGGCAAGAAAGCCCTGCTAGAGGCCATGCCTCCCTGGCACGGCGGCGGAAAAATGGTAGAGAAAGTTTCCTTCGAGGGCACCACTTTCTCTGCCCTGCCGGGAAAATTTGAGGCCGGTACCCCCAATGTTGCCGGGAGCCTGGCGCTGGCAGCAGCCATTGACTGGCTGGACACACTGGATCACCACGCAGCGGAGCAGCATATCCACCAGCTTCGCCAGCAGGCTCTGGAAGGAATTAAAGACATCGAAGATCTGAGAATTGTCGGTCTTCAGCCTGATGCCTGCCTATTTTCTTTTGTCGTCGACGGGGTACACCACCAGGATATTGCTACCCTGCTTGACCAACAGGGTATCGCGCTGCGGGCCGGCCACCACTGCGCCCACCCGATGCTGGATGCCCTGGGGCTAACGGGTACCCTGCGTGTCTCGCTGGCCCTGTACAATACCGAACAAGATGTTGAACGCTTTATTGCTGCGTTGCACAAAGCCTGCAGCATGCTCTAGGAGAAACCGATGACACTACCCGCCCATCCTTTCGGCACCGACATTACCTCAGAAGCCATCGTTGCCCAGATGCAGGCAGCGAAAGGCTGGGAAGACAGGTACCGCAACGTCATTCAGCTCGGCAAGAAGCTGCCTGCATTACCTGAAGTGCTTAAGCAGGATCAGCTCAAAGTCAGCGGCTGCGAAAGCCAGGTGTGGTTGGCCCACCAGCAAAATGAGGGTGTTTTTCACTTCGCTGCAGATTCCGATGCACGGATCGTTCGCGGGCTGATCACCCTGGTACTGGCGGCCTATGAAGGAAAAACAGCAGCAGAAATTAGGGCGTTTGATATCGACGGTTATTTTGACAGCCTGGGGTTAATGACCCATCTAAGCCCGTCGCGGGGCAACGGCCTGAAGGCCATCGTCGAGCAGATAAAATCACTGGCCGACGCGTAAGGCCGGTATGATTTAAAAAGCGAGAGCCAAGGCTCTCGCTTTTTGTTGGTCGGTACTGCAATAGCTGATCAAACGTGCAGTTCCTCCCCCTCTTTTCAAGGGGGTGACTGGGAGGGGGTTAGCGCTACTTCGAGTGCTTCTCTATCAGCTTTTGCAGGATACGGGACACGGCAACGAAACCAAAGGTTGCCGTCACCATGGTTGCTGCACCAAAACCACTGGCACAGTCCATACGTTTCGGGCCTTCTGCCGTCGCCTTAACATTACATACTGAGCCGTCGGCCTGCGGATACTTCAACTGCTCGGTCGAGAACACGCAGTCGATACCAAACTTTCGCTTCGGGTTCTTCGGAAAATTATGGTGACGGCGCAGTGTGTCACGCAATTTCTTCGCCAGCGGGTCCTGAATCGTTTTGGTAAGATCCGTGATTTGAATCTGGGTCGGGTCAATCTGACCGCCCGCGCCGCCAGTAGTGATCACCTTAAATTTATTGCTCTTGCAGTACGCCAACAATGCCGCCTTTGGCTTCATGCTGTCGATGGCATCAAGGATATAATCAAAGCGGCCGTTGATGTACTCGCGGATATTGTCCGGGGTAATAAAGTCATCAATCAGGTTAACCTTACATTCCGGGTTAATCAGCTTAATCCTCTCAGCCATTACCTCGATTTTGCTCTGACCGACCGTGCCAGTCATCGCATGGATCTGGCGATTGATATTGGTCACACAGACATCATCCATATCAATCAGCGTCAGCTCGCCAACTCCAGATCGTGCCAATGCCTCGGCAGCCCATGAACCAACACCGCCGATACCGATAACACACACATGGGCAGCACGCAGTATCTCTACCTCGCTATTGCCATATAAACGGCGGGTACCGCCAAATCGCTGGTTATAGTTGTCAGAAGCCGGAGTATCTAATTCACGCATACGTTTTTCACTACTAGCTAAGGCCTGTTTATCTGAAAGATAAAGAATGAGCGCGTTTTATACGCGCTCTGGTTGCAATTGTCCAGCCGGACGATAAGGCTACGGCTCAGACGATAAGACTACTGTTCAACAGACAAGCTTGGTGACTCCACAGTACTTTCCTGCAGGTCCAGTTTCCAAACCCGACCAAAGTGCTTGTAGTGCCCGGCATCAATCCCCGCCTGAGTACCCATGCCATGGTAAAGATCGAGGTGGTTCTTCTTCACTGCGCCGCCAGTATCCAGTGCTATTAATAATTTAAGCACATGCTGTCCGTTCCAGTTCCCCTCACTGTCCAGCTGCGGCACCTCTGCCAGCAATACACTGCCCATTGGCAGGTAGTCCCGATCAGCGGCTACCGAGGCATGAGCCTGCAACGGAATACCGGCGGTTCCCATCACATCCAGGTTATCCTGCGGCTTGAAGAACACATAAGACGGGTTTTGCTCCAGCAACTCACGTACCGTCTCTTCGTCCTGTTGCTTGACCCACTCCTCAATGGCCTTCAGCGACATTTTCTCGCGTGGCACTTCGCCCTGCTCAATCAACACCTTGCCGATACTGACATAGGGATGACCGTTCTTGCCGTTGTAGGCAAAGTACTGAAGCTGATCATTATCGTCATAGTGAACAAAGCCACTGCCCTGAACCTCCATCATGAAGATATCCAGCATCGATGCACTATATCCCAGCTCTAACCCCTGTCCCTGCAGGGCACCGGCATAGATCTCGGCACGGGTCGGACACGCTTCCTCACATGTCGGCATTGCATACACCGGATAGCGGAAGATCTCATCCTGCTCATGGCGAAGTTCAATCACCGGCGAAAAATACCCGGTGAACATCACATTGCCGTAACTGTCTCCCCCGCCCATCTGGGCAGTCTGAATACCGTAATTTCCCAGTTGTGTCGGGTCACCGCCCTGCTCAACCCAGCTCTCAATCTGACGATACAGGTCCTGATAGCGCCCCGCCATTGATGGCGAACGCTCGGTAACCAGTGTCATCTGCTGGTTAAACTGGCTGTAGTCCCTGGCTTTATCGGACTCTACCACCGGTACCTGATTAAGTACCTGATCAAAGCTGCCATCCAGATACTGCTGACCTCGGTCAGTCGGCTTGGCACATCCAGCCAAACCAATAATTAACATTGCAATTGTTGCGTTACGAAACACGGTAAAGACCTACCAAATAATATGAAGCACTGTCGCCAAGTATGCCTAAAGCGATCAAAGCATTAAAGTCACGATAGTTTACAAAATATGTAGGCCGCTATGTCAGCGCTTTGTTTTTTATCGTAAAGAGAGGGGGGGAGAAAGCAATCAATCCAATGTTGCATCACGCAAGGCATCTCGGGTACCTTCGCGAGAAAAAGAGGAAATGTAATGAGCTGGCTGTTGTCGCACAAACTGATCAGACAAATAAGTATAGATATAGATATCTTCGCCACGACGATAAGTCAATGTCATACCATCCCACTCATAGCGAGTATTCACCTGGCGTCCATCAACAAACACCCCCTCTGAACGGAGCTCAAAGCGATCTGCCGTATAGGAGGCCACACCCTGTTCGACCCAGACACCATGGATGTTGATAACAGGCTCATCCTCAAGTATCTCGCTGCCGATGGCACCGACAGCCAATAACGCAGAAAAAATCAGCCCGGCAAAGATCCCTGCCATCATCAAGGCGAACGGTATAATTTTATACTGAACTTTATTCATATTGCCGATAAGTTATTATTATTAGTAATGAATATACCTCACCATTAACTGTTGACAGGCAAAAAGCTGGGCAAGATGTTCAATAACGAGATCTTGTATCCAAAATGTCGGAAACGGTTAATGACTGTACTTCTTGAATCTCGACAGATATTTAGACACTATATTTGCATAATTATTAATTAAGCCCGCTTAGAAGGGGCAAGGTTAACGAACCGATAAGTCATCGAATAACAGGCATGGATGTATCACCGTGAAGCTGAGAAGTACTGATCTAGTCAAAGGATTTCGCCAATCCGCCCCGTATCTGAATGCCCATTACGGCAAGACGACAGTTATCATGCTGGGCGGCGAAGCCATTGCCCACAAGAATTTTACCCATATCGTCAATGATATTGCGTTATTAAACAGCCTGGGGCTACGCATTGTCGTGGTCTATGGTGCCCGCCCGCAAATATCCCAGCGTCTGGAATCTCAGGGGGAGGCCAGCCCTTACCACAAAGGGGTTCGTATCACTGATGAGCACACGCTAGAGCTGGTGAAACAGGCTGCCGGCCAGCTACAACTCGACATCACCGCCCGCTTTTCCATGGGGCTCAACAACACGCCCATGGCGGGGTCGCAAATCAATGTGGTCAGTGGCAACTTCATTATTGCCCAGCCACTCGGTATCGATGACGGTATCGACTATCACCATAGCGGCCGGATCCGCCGAATCGATATTGAAGGTATTCACCGTCAGCTGGATCAGCAGGCTATTGTCTTGCTTGGCCCTGTCGCCAGCTCGGTGACCGGCGAGTGCTTCAACCTCACCTCGGAGGAAGTCGCCACGCAGCTGGCTATTAAGCTGAAGGCCGATAAGCTTATCGGATTCTGTTCCGAACAAGGGGTACTGGAAGATGATGGTACCGTTGCCTCCGAAATGCTTCCCAACGAAGCCGAACATGCCCTGCAGCTGCTCATCGAGCGCGATGCCGCCGACAGCGGCACCGGGCGCTTTCTCCGTGGTGCCATTAGCGCCTGCCGGGCAGGTGTTCCCCGCAGTCACCTGATCAGCTACAAGGAAGACGGCGCTCTTATTCAGGAGCTATTCTCCTTTGACGGTATCGGTACACAAATCGTCATGGCCAGTGCTGAAAAAGTTCGTCGGGCCGGCATTGACGATATCGGCGGGATCCTGGAGCTCATCCGCCCGCTGGAGCAAGACGGGATTCTGGTACGTCGCTCCCGCGAGCAACTCGAACAGGAGATCGAGCAGTTCACCATTATCGAGCGTGATAGCCTGATCATTGGTTGCGCCGCCTTATACCCTTTTGCCGAGGAGAAAATGGCCGAGATGGCCTGTGTAGCCATTCATCCCGATTACCGCGATGGCGACCGCGGAGGCCTGCTGCTGAGCAGGCTGCGCCAACAAGCCAAGGAACAAGGGCTGAAGCATATTTTCGTCCTGACGACCCGGAGTCTGCACTGGTTCCGTGAGCATGGATTCTACGAGTCCAGTGTCGACCAGCTACCGGTAGCCAAAAAGGCTCTGTATAACTTTCAGCGCCGCTCCAAAATCCTCATCCTCGATCTATAACCCCAAAATAAAAAGAGTCAGCAACCGCTGACTCTTTTCGGCTGATTAAGCCGCTCTGCATTTGAGTTATCCTAACAGCTTGACCAAGCCACTAGCCCGCTCGGTTCGCAGGCGTACCGAGCATTTGACGACCTCTTGCGGTGCAAATAGATGCAGCTTCTCCTTCGCCCGGGTAACACCGGTGTAAATCAGCTCGCGGGTCAGTATCGGACTGAACTCGGACGGCAGTACCATAAGGGTATCGGCAAACTCCGAGCCCTGAGATTTATGGATAGTCATTGCATAGACCGTTTCGTGCTCCGGGATCCGGCTTGGCAACACACCACGGATCGAGCCATCCGGCATATCAAAATAGACACGAAGTCGCTGCTGGCCGGTAAGCGGATCTGGTTCAGGATCCAGCATCGCAATACCAATATCGCCATTATACAGACCCAGGCCATGATCATTGCGGGTGATCATCACCGGACGGCCGATATACCAGGTTTCATCACCCGGATTAATTTTACCCTTTCTTGCCAAACTGCGCTCGATACGCTGGTTCAGCCCGGTAACGCCAAAATCCCCTTCCCGCAGGGCGCACAGCAGGCGAACACCGGCAAATGCTTTGAGCACTTCGGCAGGTGGCTGCTGCTTCTCAATCGCATCAAGGTAATCTTGATAGAAGTTCACCGCCATCTTTACCATGGTTTGGTAGCTCTCGCTGTTGAGCGGATAATGGCTGATATCCCTGTAGCCCTGCTGCCAAACCTTCTCAACCTGATGAGGCTGACCAGCATTGATCGCTTTTGCCAGCTGGCCAATCCCGGACTGGGCATGAAAACGGTAGCTCTTGCGCAGCATACACAAACCATCGGCAACAGCCGTAGCCGCAGCCTCACCGCTCGCCAAGTGATAGCCGGTTAGCTGGCTAAGCAGGCGACCCTGCTGCTGACTGTAGCCCTGTTCGGCAAAAGAGCAGATATCGCCCAACACAGCTCCTGCCTCTACCGAAGCCAGCTGATCGCGATCGCCCAGCAGAATCAGCTTGGCATGCGGTGGCATCGCATCGAGCAGACGTGCCATCATCGGCAAGTCGACCATGGATGCTTCGTCGACCACCAGCACATCAAGATGTAATGGGTTGTCGCGGTGATGACGAAACTCGACCCGGTTCGGAATAGCGCCCAGCAGGCGGTGAATGGTACTGGACTGGGTCGGGATATGATCCTTGACCGTATTCTCCACAGCCAGTGACTGGACCGCTGCACCAATCGACTCGGTCAGACGGGCCGCGGCCTTACCGGTCGGTGCCACCAGCTTAATGGTCGGTATCTCTAGTACTTCGCCACTGGCCTGTAGCGCCTGGGTTACCAAGGCGGCCAGCAACTTAGCAACCGTCGTGGTTTTGCCGGTGCCCGGCCCACCCGAGATAACCGCAAACTGACGGGTCAGCGCAACCGCTGCCGCCACTTTCTGCCAGTTCAGGCACACGGCATTCGGTACCAGGGTATCGAGCCCGGCCAGATCACTGGCACGGGTTGCAGTTGTCAGTACAGCATCTATCGCTGTCCAGTCGAGCTGATCCGGGGCAACCACATCCAACTTGTCACAAACCTCAAGACGGCGGTTCTCCGGAGAATCCGGCTGGGACTTTTCGCCTTTTCTGAGTTGCTGCAATGCCTGATAAAGATAGGTATAACTCCGGGCAAAAAGCTCATCAAGCTTGGCTGCCATCTGCTCAGGCTGAATCGCTGCAACCTGCGGTTCTTGCCGCGAGGCCTGCTGCAGTCTTTGGGCAACTGTCTGTTCAAACTGCCAGTAGCGGTTTAGGTATAAACGCCCGTGAGCAAGCACCAAAGGCGTCGCTTCACTGCCGTCAGATACCGCCGCCGATGATGATAGCAAGGCTTCCCATTGTGCCAGCACCGGAAGCTCTTCCGTCAACTGCCCGCTAAGCTCCGCGTTGAGGCCAAACAGCTGACCAGCATCGAGTTGTGCCAGGGGCAGACAAACGTGGCCCCGCCCAAGCTCATGGCTGGCAAGCGCCGCCGCCAGTGTTACCAGCGGCTGAAGGCTCGCAGGGTCTGAGGCCGCCACCGTCGTAGAGATAAATTTGGCAAACTGATAATCAAGCGGACGAAGCGCACCCTGTCGGGTCAGTAATTCAAGCCGTTTAAGCATCAAGGTGATCTCCGTCAATCAGGGTTTCCAGTTCAGTCAATAATTCCAGGCTTGGGCGGGCATTAAAAATGCCGCTATTACTCTCTGATCTGACACCACGCAGGAACAGGTAATAAACGCCACCGAAGTGCTGCTCGTAGTCATAGTCAGCCTTGCGGCTTTTGAGGAAACGGTGCAAGGCCAACGCGTAAAGCTGATACTGCAGATCGTAGCGGTGATCGGCCATCGCCTGCTTAAGGTTATCGCCCCGGTAGACCTCGGGATCATCACCCAGATGGTTCGATTTCCAGTCCAGCACGTAATAACGGCCCTGATGCTCAAATACCAAATCGATGAAGCCTTTCAGCATACCGCTGACCGTTGAAAAACCCAGCTCGCCGGCTCGGGCCGACAGTGGGTCATGGCGGGCTAT